>JAGTQN010000046.1:9598-12543 GCA_018396395.1 Candidatus Bathyarchaeota archaeon
TAGTAATTCAATATCTTCGATTATCCTCGACGGGGATCTGAAAGTGATTTCATCTCTTCCCGACCACATCTTGTAGGCTTCTCTCCCCCCTCCACAATGAATGCAATTATATGTACATCCTCTAGCTATCGGTAGCCAAAAAGTAGGTGGATTTTCTTTTCGAAAACCCGTAGCCCCACTCTTCAAGTATTTCTTCCAATTTTCTAATAATTCTAAATTTGTGTAATCAATTTTGTCTATGTCAGACGGAGGTTTTCCTAAGGGAGTTTCCTTAACTCCACTTGAGCTACGGTAAGTGATTCCTCGCACAGTATCCAGACTTTTTTCTGAAAAACATTTTTCCAAAGCATCTAGAAAATTCTCATCAGCCTCTCCCCGCACAATTAGATCTATCTCCGGATGATTCGTTATGATCTCTTTACTGAACCAAGAGGCAGTCATCCCTCCTAATACCACTAGGCTATTCGGATAAAGTTTCTTACATGTACTAGCAAATTGAATGGCTCCAGGAGAATGAACAAACCAATTTAAGGAAATACAGTAAATCTTTGATTGTATGGATTTGAGAAAACGTTGTAATGAGAAAGAAGAATTAATTTGCTGTTCAAGAGCAAGATTAAATATCTTGGTTTTATATCCTGCACCAGAAACTGATGATGCCAAACCAAAGATCCCCATAGCTATGAGAGGATATTCAATATATTCTTCAATAGTAGGTGATTTTAACTTCCCGAGTACTCTTCGTAAAGGAGTTGTGGTAGGTCTGAAAACTCTTGGAACATGAATAAAAACTACATCAAATTTTGGCATTTTACATCACGGTAAATTAAAAAATAATATATTACCTTTCGACTAGGTTTTCGCAAAATCAAAGATCTAGGATTTAATTTTGACGCATTTATTTTAAATATACCTTTATTTCATTTTTTAATAGAACCCTTACTCCGTATGCGTATTACGATAACTATAACTATTATTAAAATGATTGCTAAACCTGCAACTAAAGGTATATCTAAAATTCCCCCACCCTTTTTAGGTTGAGGATAAACAATTGTGACCGCACTTGAAGGAATTAAAGGTGTCACATACAGATTAAGTGCATTTGTCCAATAGTGCATAACTTCGATAACTAAAGTTGCATTAGAAGTAATAGTTACCAATCCACGGGGTAGTTCCATATATCTCCCTTTAGGTATATAGAATGTCATATAACCTGCTTTCACTTCAGCATTCGCTTCTGGTGAGAAGGCTACGCCTCTAGTTATTATATGTAAAGCTGTCGGTATGCCAGCTTTAACACCCGTAAATGTAACACCAGGGCCCATCGTAAAGAGACTTGGATTACTACGGTTGGCGTTTGCTGTGAAGATCATTACATCCTCGTTACTTCTTATCATAACGTTATAATTATCCGGGACTCCCCTGTTGAGGAGCCATTCTTCATAAGGTCCAAGGGCTTTAGTTTGAGCTTTTAAACCTGGAGCTAGTGTTCCACTCCTATGCGTTTCCCAGAATTCTACATTGCTAGATCTCCCTTGATTTATTATTAGGTAATGAGTTGCTACTACCGCTCGTCCTCCAGCATCCTGCGAGCCAAAGAAATATTTTCCTATAAATCCGCCCATTGGAGAGGGTATAGCAACATATGTATAGAAAGTTTCTGCTCCCCAGTTTGCAAACATAATCCTACCAGTTGAAACAATTCGATAAACTCTTCTATTGTTCGGAATCTTAACTTGATTTAACGTTTGGTTTGCTTTAACATTTCCTTGCCATATAATATTTCCTTCTGCATCGAAACTTTTGTTGTTAACAGAATGCGCTCGTCCTCCAGCATCCTGCGAGCCAAAGAAATATTTTCCTATAAATCCGCCCATTGGAGAGGGTATAGCAACATATGTATAGAAAGTTTCTGCTCCCCAGTTTGCAAACATAATCCTACCAGTTGAAACAATTCGATAAACTCTTCTATTGTTCGGAATCTTAACTTGATTTAACGTTTGGTTTGCTTTAACATTTCCTTGCCATATAATATTTCCTTCTGCATCGAAAACCTTTACATCAGCATCTTCAATCCCATAAATCGTGGGTCCAGGTCCACCTGTATAAACGATCGCTCCTGCTATACTGAAGTCACTAAGAAAAATGAATTCTTTTCCTGCGAAGCCTCCATCTGTACTAGGGTAAAATACTGATACTCCACCCCACTCAGGAAGGAATGAGTACCCTCCACCTCCTTTCATAGAGGCATAAAGAGGCTTATCAGAAACGATCTTGAAATAAGTCTTTGCAGGCAATGTAGTATTATAATGTTGCATTCTGTTAACAACAAAAGTTTCGATGATCCTTGGCTCCGTCCCAGATATGTCATAAAGTATCACATGTGTAGAATCATTGTATCCAACAATGTCGAGAATAGCAGTTCCGTTATCTACCTGTCCATAGTTCTTAATGTACGCTCCAGTAACTGGATCCTTCTCCCAACCAGGTCTAAAGCGATTAGGGTCCCCTTTAGGAATGCCGCCTTCCCAATAAAGAGGAATAGCATCGAGAGCACTAAAATTGCTAGGGGGAGTGTATCCGAACAATTCGTATATTTTCTCTTCACCGCGTGCAACTGGCATCTGCTTCGGTTGGATCGCAAATAAGATGATTGCAATGATAAGGAGTCCACATAAGGATTTTTTAGCTATCATTCAAAAAATTATAAACTATGACTGCTTATAAAATTTTCGGACTGAAGAGGCGTGTCCAATAATTGACTTGTGTCTAGTTGTGCTATATGTTGTTTTATGCTTCGGAGATGGGATTGCAGGGTTTATGACTTTGATCTCCTTATGGGTATGCTTGACCTCATCCTCGAATCCTTAGATATCGGGTCGAGGCTTAGGGAGGCGGGAGGGAGGGGTAGGAAGCCTAAGAGGGCTCCTAGGCTCTACGTGAAG
>JAGTQN010000049.1 GCA_018396395.1 Candidatus Bathyarchaeota archaeon
CTAGAGTTTAACATCATTGCTACCCGCGACGGATATGGTTATGGTTATGGGAAGCCCGATACCTGGAAGTACTGCCTTCCCATCAGGGATGCCACGACAGATTCAGTGGAGCTAATAGCGAAACATGTGGATTTCGATGGGTTGGCCCTCCTGAGCGCCTGCGATAAGAGTAATCCTGGCATGCAGATGGCGGCAGTCCACATCTATAAGCCATCAATCCTCATCCCAGCAGGGTTGAATTTCCGGAGATGCACTGGAACGGGCCTTGGTACGGCGACTACGGGCCAGTGCATGTCGGAAGCCCTTGGCATGGCCTTGCCTAGGACTGCCACGACCTATACCCTCTCCCCTGCCCATGAAGAGTTGGCTAGAAGATCTGGAGCCATGGCCGTCGAGCTTGTGAAGGCTGGAATAAAGCCTTCGGATATCATGATGCCGAAGGCCTTCGAGAATGCCATTAGGGTCCCTCTAGCCATCGGCGGCTCGGCAAACGATGGACATGCATCTTCTAGCCATAGCCCATGAACTGGGCATCGAGATCGGTATTGAGGGTTTCGAAAGGCTCTCCGAAGAAACGCCCTACCTGAGCCACTTATCCCCCAATGGTCCCTGGACCCTAGAGGAGCTCGACATGAGGGGTGGGATCTTAGGCGTCATGAAGGAGCTTAGCCCCCTCTTAAACCTCGATGTCCTAACGGTGACTGGAAAAACCCTAGGTGAGAACCTGAAGGATATCGGGATATTGATGAGCCTCCAGCCACCATATAGGCTTACAGATATGCATCTATCGAAGGATGTTCTGAGGTCCCTTGGGGATCCATCCTAAAGACTGGTGGTCTAACGGTTCTAAGGGGAAGTCTTGCCCCTGGAGGCTCTATCATCAGAACAGCCAGCGTAAGGAGGGATAAGTATATCTATATGGGTCCTGCCAGGGTCTTTGATGGTAAACTCGAGGCTACGGAAGCTCTTCTAAACGAGGACTACGATCCCGATGATGTAATCGTCGTTAGATATGAGGGGCCAAAGGGTGGGCCAGGAATGCCGGAGCTGTGCTCTGAGGCCCAGATACTCGGAACGGAAGAATCGGCGACATACTTGGTTACGGATGGGAGATATTCAGGCGGTGGAAATGCGGGAACCATCGTCGGCTTTGTAACGCTAGACGCTTTTGAAGGAGGGCCTATAGCCATCGTAAGGAACGGGAACCCAATACGATATACCATAGGCGATTAGACCTCCTCATATCGGAGGAGGAAGTGAGGGAGAGACTTGGAAAATGGAGGCGCCCTGAGCCCAAATTCAAAGGGGGCTTCCTAGCCAGATACATTCGAGAGGTGATGCCAGCCCTCAAGGGAGCCTACCTTGAGGCACAAAAGGTCGCCAATCCATAATATAGTATAGTATATTCCAATAAGGGCATTTCGAAAAATCGCCCTACGCAAGGAAACTAGGCTCTTAAAGAAGGGCTCTGAAGGTAGCCTTGAATCAAATCCCTTCAAGCAAGGCTTTAGACCAGACGGTTCAGCCTATTAACTTTCCTCGTCTTCCAAGAGTAAGTTTTGATTTTTGAACTTGCTCCATAGCCGCAGGCAGAGCAACGCCCTTTTTTTACGTTGTAGGACCTTCTACCACACCTTCGGCATCTAATGTGAAGCTTCTCCCGCCCAAATTTGCCGGCCGAGGTGGTTCCCTTGACCATGTTTTTCACTCCGTGGATTTGAAATGCTTAGGGGGATGGAGATATGATGATGACATTATCTCCTCGGACGATGATGGCTCCTAAAGGCTTTGTGTTCGAGGAGTCTGTGACGTCCTCCGCTCCCTCCAAGACGAGGTTCATATGCTGGTCGTAGCCCGTCAGCTTACCCCTAATGCTTCTGCCCCCCCTCAAGCGAACCAGTACGATCTTGCCCAAACTCATTTCTAGGACTTGGAGTGGCATTTGTTCCAAGCTTATCATCCGTTCCTTCGTGAACCTTGAATTAGACAGTTATCGAACCTTGCATTTAACCTTTCTGTCTAGATATGGGCTAGGGGAGGTCCTTCGCCACTTATTGGCTTCAGCCATCAGATCCATAAAGGAATCAGTATTTTTCCTAAGGGCTTATGTAATTTTTAGAAGGATTGCCTCAACTGTCTAAGCATCTTATTATGTCAGGGAATAAGAAAGAATATAATACAATACGAAAAAGTTGCTCAATCAGTGTAAAAATTCATAAGCATTGCCCGTACAACTTGAATTTATAAAATGTCTATTTCTATTTCCGTCTTTATAATAGAGTTAAGCATCGATACCGTATCATGTTTCCCTATAGATATCGCGCAACCCTCAGGACAGCCTCTACAGCCTCAGGTTGAATAATTCTTCCATGAAGATACTTACCTGGTTTATAATCCTCTCCTAGAATCTCCTTGATCGAGACGGGCTCTTGGTACTTACAAATGGAAGATCCGAAGTAGAGCTTCCACTTCCAGCCCCTCCTCTGGCATTCGTCCCTTTCTTCTTTAGGAAGCTCGCTCGCCCCCTCTATTCTCTCTATAACTCCATGGCCTATGAAACTGTCCCTTCCTTTCTTTTTTCTAGCGAAGAAGATCTTTGATCCAGGCCCCCATTGCCTTGTAACGCCTACATAATAGCAAAGATTTGTGAAAACCCCCTCTTCATACTCGTCCTTCGAGATTCGAAGGATATAATCCGTCATAACGCTAACCTCCTTTCCAAAAGGATCATTCCTTCTTCAAAGAATGGAATAAATTGCTTAGAAATTCCTTAAAAATTTAACTCTAGGTTTGGGTTAAAAGCTTAACTTAATAAACCTTTCATCTTTCCAGCCTATTCGCATCTTTAGGGGTTACGCAGTTAACTCTCGATCCCTATTCCTATTCTTTATTTTATTTTTTTATTCTTATCAATATCGATTTGCCCCTGGGCCGGACCCTTTTCGCCTTCCCTATGTCCACCTTTCCTGGTGACCGAATAACTTATTATCGACATTGTCAAAACCCAAGGGCGGTGAAGTCCCTGCTGGCGAGAAAGTATTTCGAAAAGATCGATGGAGACCTAAGAAGGTTTTCAGAGGAGCAATCGGAAAACCTCTTAAAGGCTGCCAAAATTATTGCCGATGCCGTCCTCTCTGGAGGCAGATTTTGGGTATACGACAAGGGAAGGGCCGTAACTTCTGAGGTCACTGGAAGGGCTGGAGGGCTCGTTATGATTCAGCCCCTGCCGGATGCAAGCGGCTCCCAGCTTAAGGAGGGTGATGTGATTGTCATTAGCGCCGTTAGGGGGGACGACGACTCAGATATGGGCTTGGCAGAGGTGGCTAAGGCTAAGGGTGCCAGGACTATAGCCATCCTTCCTTTCAGGAATCCACCTAGGGCTCCAAGGGGGCTGAAGGATTTGGTCGATTTGGCAATGGACGACTATGCGGAGCCTGGGGACGGTTGCCTAGAGGTTCCCGGCTACCCATCGAAGATATGCCCCACGACAGGGGTAACTAACGCAGCAATCATTTGGGCGATTTGCGCGGAGCTTGTGGACGAGTTAAGGCGGAGGGATAAGGAAGCCCATATATACAAGAGCGTCTTCAGAGTCGGAAGCTCCGAGTGGAACGCCAAGATGAGGGAGGAGTTCCAGAAGCTTGGCTATTAGCGCTATTAGTATTAGGAATGGGAATCGACATGCGGTGAGGTGAGGAATATATGGGCCTTGGGTTGGACTATCTGAAATATGTAAAGAATGAGATAAGAAAGGTCATGGAAGAGGAGATGGGAAAAATCGAAATGGCCGCCCAATGGGGGTTTGAAGCCCTGGCTTCCGGAGGAAATTGCTGGCATGCAGACATTGGGCATATGCCCGAACTCGAGGTAAGGGTTGGAAGGGAGGCGAGACCCAACATCTTCAAGCCCCTAAGGCCAACACCCCATGGAAAGGATGTAAGGCTTTCGGAAGTCCGTCCAGGCGATTTAGTGGTGCTAGGTGATCAATTTGACGTAACGGAAGGTTTCATCAATATGGCTTTGGAGGCGAAAAGACTTGGGGCAAAGGTAGTGGGTATAGGGGCATCCATGAAGGCTTTTAGGGATGAGATCCCTGTGAGGCACCCTTCGGGAAAGACCTTGGAGGATGTTGTGGACCTTTTCATAGATACCCACGCCCCGATGGGGGATGGGGCCCTTACTGAAGGCTTGAAGATGGCCTTTGGAGCCACTACTGGCATCTTGAACTGCGCAATTTATTGGGCTCTTTGTGGTGAGATCGCCGAGAATCTAACGAAAAGGGGCTTAAGGATCCCTCAATAATCCTTCGCTTTCCTGTTTTTCTTCCCCTCCTCTTCTTTTATTTTATTTTATTCTAATTTCTTCGTATTATCTCTAAATTAGGGAAAATTACTAATCTCTATGCCAAAAGCGTTCATCGTATATACACATGACAGCAATTTTTCTCTAAAAGGTGAAATCGTGTTTTTCAGGGAAAAATCATATAAGGATTATCATAATGCTCATATTAAGATGATGCGCATACTTTTCTTTTGTGACTATAATTAAGGGAAATAAGCTCATTTTGGGCTTACTGAGGACATGAAACCCCGCCTAAAGCATGAAAAGATTAACATATCACGTCTTATCATAAATGCTTTATTTTTCGAATCAACTCTTTGCCTGTGAAATATGGAGGCATAGATCCATGAAAAACCCCATGTCCGAAATTTCCAAGGAGAGATTAATCGTGGAAGCTTTTAACATGTAAGCCTGATCGAGGAAATTCTTTAGATTTAGAAATTCCTCTTTCGCTTGAGATGTGCTTTAGATACGAAGACCATTGCCAGGCCGTTAACATAATATTCTCATCAGACAAGTTTTCGATGCTTCATCATGGAATAGGCGGATTCAGGCATGGGCTGAATTTGGAGTAGCCTTCTACAGTTGGAGCCAACATAAATTCAAATTCTTATTCTTCATGCTAGACATTTGCAGCCATAAGACCTTCCATGCCAGGCTTGCGCTGGAGTGAGTTAAGAGGCAGCTTGGGCGCCCTCGAATGGTTTGGGGAAAATGGAATATGAAAAATCGCAAAGTGCCACATGTCAGGTGTAAAGAATCAATTCAAAGGGATCGTTTAGGAAAGCCCCCTCTTTACGACTCTAAACCCCTTCAGCAGCGGATAAGTCCCCTCGTATGAGGCTAAAATTGAATTTTAATCTTGGTAAGGCCTAAAGCTGTCAGTACCTTGAAGAAGAAAGAAAAAAGAAGAAAAGAAAATAATAGGGTAAGGTGCCAGTAGTCTAGAGTTGAGCGAATTAGATGCAAGATGCATAGTAATATAAATATAATTAAATAAACTCGAATGGAGTATATTATAGTGGAGACAAGCCTTATGGGATTCCTTTCCCATCAGTTCATTAGAATGTTTATCGAATTATCAAGGCGAGGTATGCCATGTCCTTAGTCGACATTCCTAGAGAAATTCAAGAAATCATGAAGAGAATGAAGGAAGTGAAGGGTGTCCTATGGATAAAGCCCCTTATGAACGAGGAAAGGAAGCTTATCCTTGAGGCAGAGGAAAAAGCGGAAGAAAGGAAGGTCCTTGGAGGATATAAGCCCTTCAATGCCAGTGTCAGGGAAGCCCTTTCTAGGGGCTTTACCATGGCCATTGCTGTAAATTCAACAGAATTTCCCTACGATTACCATCCTATCGTGAAGCTTGTTCAAGGCTCAATAGTCCTAGGAGAGGAGATCGAAAACCCCGAGGAGGCAGCAAGGCTTAGGGCCCAGGGTGGGAACATCTTCCTATGGAATCGCTTCGTCCTTTATTCATCTAGGATTGCCGCTATGAGGGCAAAGTCTAGGATGGAAGGCTCATCCGAAAGGCTCATCGCTCAACCCCGCCTTTTATATATGCCGAAGCCCATTGAAGGACTTCCATTACCCCGGCACATCAAAAGGCTCGTCATAGGATGCCCAAGTCTTGAAGGTCATGCGGTTCTTCTGAACATCCTAGGAATCGAAGTCCATGGAGAAGGCAGAGCCAATATCGGCACCTTCCTTTTGGGCTTCGACTTGGAAAGGGATCTTATCGATCAGAAGGATACCGAAAATTAGCCTCGTTGTTCCAAGCCGAAGCCTGCAGCCTAAATTCCAGGCCTTCCTCCCTTCTTCTATCAAAAGTCTGGGATAGGCGTCCTTGGTTTCTGAAGGCCGGCTAGGACTTCCATAGCCTTTTCGACACCAATGGATTCCTTTTCGTCCTCCATAGCCCTTGTCTCCGATGCCTTCACCCTTCTCTTCACGCTTCTAGTCAATAGGACGACTGATGAGGCTATACCAGGAATCAATGTTCCCAATATGGCAAGGGGAGTGTAAGTCCATAAGGCAATTCCCATGACAAAGCCCGTCAGAAGGATAGCCGTTGCCGTCGTTATTTGGAGGATCCTGGCTTCTAAGGATACTGGATGCTCGACAAGGATGACCTTACCATCGGCTCCATCCACGAATCCCTCGTAAACCTCGCCCCTAAACTCGTAGGAAAGGCTCCAGATGGGATAGTGAACGAGACCCCGATACTCAACCTTTGATTCCTCAACTTCAAACCTTAGGGCATTATTACAGCTTTCTAAGGCTTCCTTACGGAGGGCTTCCCTTAGCCTCTGATCCGCCAGCTTCTTACCTATATCGGCATCAAAAGAAGGCTTATGATAGATGCCTTGGCTTTGAATCCTTTCCTCGAAGTATCGCTTCCCTCTCATCGGGAACCTATAGCCTTTCAAGAGCCCCGTAAAGGGCTCTGATGCCACGATGCCTATGTTATCGAGCTCCTCTGCCATCGTAGTCCTTCCTCCTCTGGACTCGGCAAGGGCCCTTCCTTCGATGTGAAAGAAATAGACTGGGACGTAATGAAGCTCCCTTTTCTTGAGTACGGAGCCCTGGGACAGATCCTTAGGAACACCGACCTGCCTAATAAGGAAAGCCATCAAAACCTCCATAGGATCGGTCTGGCATAGGGGGAAGTAAAAATGGTCGGCTTCTGGAACCGTTTCCAATGCTTTTCCTTCGATACCTAGCCTGAAGGTTAGGCCGCAGTAGGGGCATGTTGTCGTGGCTACGGTTTCTGGAACTTCGAAGGATGCCGAGCAGTAGGGACATTTAACTTCCACGATTGTCAACTCCTATTAGGATACCATATTTTAGCGATTCTTATCGATGTTTGCCATAATTCCCTTCGCAACGCCTTTAGCCTTCGGAACCTCCCTTCATCTTCGCCCTCCAATAATGCTAGCGCCTCCTATACGACTGCAATCACCATTCCCATTCTTCCTTTCCATATCTTTCCATTCTATTCCATTCTATTCGCATCTCCCTATCTATCTCTATGCCCAAATACGCCTTCTCCCTTCGATTCTAATGTCTGCTGTAAGCCTTCTTCCTAACCCAAAGCCCATGACGACCGATAATCCAAAGATAATAAGCCCAAACTCGGTATATCCTCGCTCCAGTAGGATTGCGCCAAATCCCCCTATGAAGCATGCCAAAAGGGAACCGAGGACATAGAGGAGGCGCCTGAACATCAGAATAGGTTCGGTGGCAACGATGGGCTTCCCGTCCCAGCCAGCATGGATGATCTGGAAGAGACTTCCCCTGAAAGCATAGGTAACCCTCCATAGGGGAAGGAGGATCAGCTTTACCTTCGATACTCTTTCAATTTGGGCGCTGAAGAATTCAAGCTCCTGTCCTTTTCGCTTATATTCCTCCCTTACGGCATCGACAGCATCCTCGGCAAGCCTATTGGTAGCTTCAACTTCGTCGAACTCTGGTGCCAGAAGGTTAAGGTGGGCGCCTCGCCTCCAATCTTCTTCCCCAATGTCTAAAAGCCTATTCTCTTGGGGGCTTGAGGCTCTGTAATAGTCTAGGAGGTCTGAAAGGCCGAAGGTTAAGGCTTGACGCCTGGCCATGATGCCCATAGGAAGGCTCAAATTGAAATCCTCCTCGTATCTTCGCCTCTCGAGTCTAGCCTTTTTCCCGGATCCTCGGTGTTCGTATCGGATGTAGATTGCATGACCCCTCATCGAGACTTCAGCAGTCCAGAAGGGATAGTAAAGACCTTCGATATTGAAGACTTGAACCTGGTGCCTTATTCGCCTCATGTCCGCATCCTTCTCCAATCGTCTATTGAAGGCTTCCAATATGACTTCCCTGGACTTGGAGGGGACCATGAAGATTCTATCCAAAGATACGGTGCCATGCAAGGCCGCGGGATGGCCGCAGTAGTTGCAAATGGCTACGATGGTCTCTGGCGTAACCCTAAGTAGACTTCCACATCTTTCGCAACGAAACTCAAAGGTTTCTTGGCTTTGGGACGGGGATTCCATAGCCCTTCTACTTCCCTTATCCTATCCTATCCATTCTAACCAATTCTTCTCTTCCATTCCCCCTCCTTATCCTTAAGTACATAGCTTAAGGATTCGTTGGATTTAAACAGGAAGTCTCGCCTTCGTAAGATCGATTACGTCTCTTAACATGACAATAAGAAAAATCGCAAAGGCTTCATTTATGCTTAATAAGGACAATGATGAGGGCTATCGCTACTACTCCAAACGCAAAAACAACAAACAAAACGAAGGCCATAGACATCCAAGGTTTATCGGGAAGAATCCCTTCAGGCTCGAGGATCGTTAGCACATATGTCGCCGTTTTATTTAAGCCCCCTCCTACACCCCTTACGGCAATATGGTAAGTTCCCCCCGGAGTCGATGGGCCTGGCGTTATGTTTAGCGTGCTCGTGAAAGGTGGCGTTCCAGAAGACAAATTGAGGACATAGGAAGTCCCAGGCGGAAGACCAGAGACCGTTATGTTTACGAGTTGCGATGTCCCTTTCAAAAGGATCACCTCGATCCTTATCTGTGTGCCGATGCTTAAGCCCCTGCGCACAGTCCCGTTGCCGGGATAGACGGATATTATGAAATCGAAAGCGGTTTGCTTTTTGGACTGGAATTCCATGTATAGCGTATACAAGACATCCGCCAGGTAGTTCACGGCTAAGTTCAGGGATTCGCCAACCCTGTTCCTGAAGGTCTGATTGCGCCAATTATAATTCCTGTCCATCCAGACGCAGGTCAGCCCCCTGCCCGAAGGGTCGAAGGTCGTGTCGTAGGCGAGCTTTAAGGCCGCCTCATAGGCAGATAATGTCGCTAGGCTACCATCAAAGGAGAGATAAGAATTGAACTCAGCCTCATAGCTTGAGGTCTTGCTGTTCACGTAGGTTTCGTAGTCGTTGTGATGGGTTTCGGCTCCCCAATCGGTTCCTGAGCCCATGACATGTCCAAAAACGGCCATGTCCGCTATATAGTGGCTCATGGCTCCTGCATACTTAGCCGCAATGCTGAGGTTTCCAGAAAGAAGGAAACCCAGGGCTTCGTGATACGTAGCGTTGGCCCTCAAGGCTGCCGCATCGTCGAGGAGGTTCCCCTTGGAATCGAAGTAGATATGATGGAGGGACGTATCTCCTATGCCATCAGGGACTTGCCCGTTGTCGGGAAGCTCCGTCCCATAGAGATACCAAGGAAGGTTGGCCACTATCCACTCTTTAACATCGGCGGGAAGCCAGTCCAAGGCATGTTCGGCTATCCAATCATGGGTTCCGTAATGAGGTTTCAAGGGGTCTGAGCTGAAGCCTCCATTGCTCCAGGCATAGGTTGGCGTTAAGGTGAAGGCTGAGAGAGTAAGGAGGCAAAGAAGGAAGGTGAAGATTCGGCCCCTCACTCCCATGCACCATAGATTATTTGGGAAAGGGATATAATAAAAATTACAAGAAAATTTCTCTTACAGCTGAGCTATTATTAAGTCTTGTTGATGAAATTTCTATAACGCTTTTATGTAAGATTTTTGTGGTCGCATGGAAAAGACTATTGAAAAAGTTATGGTAGCCACAAAATTCCCAGTTAAGAGCGTTCTATAAATTCCACTTTCCCTTTCTATTTTAGCATACTTAAAAGGATATTAATGTATCCATACATTTAACTTCATTTCCTGATAAACAACCCATTTTCATATCTTTCTAGACGAATTACCAATTTGAATTTTAGACATCTCGCCAAAATTTCTCTTAGTAAAAGAAAGAACAAATAAACCTCTATATTCGCCAAGCCATCATATAATGCGATCTTTTATGGAAGAGTATAAGATGTCCTTGATAGATGATAGATTTCCTACGATGGAGTAAGGACTACAAAGAGAATGATAAGCCTCCGATGATTTTAGTTGAAGATGGATGGTCCTCTTCAGCCATCTTCCAGATACTCATCATGATTGATGGCGACCCTAGCTGCTACAACCATATCCATCTTAGCATCTTTGCCCCACGCTTGCTACCAAAATCTCTTTTGCCACAAACCAAAAATGCCTAAAGTTTCAGTTACGTTGAGAAAATTTGGGCTTGACATAACACGTTTGGACTTTAGACGGAAGTCCAGAGATGGATAAGAACCACTATCAACGTAACTGAAACTTTAGGAAAAAATGAAAGAGGAGGAAAACTCTTTAGGGTTTAACCCCGATAACCAAGCGGGCCAGCGTGCCTATGCGCTTCAGGATGAATAGGCCAAGAGCCTGGGTAGCAAGATTCCAAAAACCAGATGTGCCCTCCAACCATAAGAGGTCCGGGCGGGATTTGAACCCGCGATCCCCAGCTTACCAAGCTGGTGCTTTAACCAGGCTAAGCCACCGGACCATGAAACCCAGATCCTAATTATTCCCCACAGAATTATTTGGAGGGGAGCTTTATTAAGGCTTTCCGATTCCCCAATGGCTTCATTATCCTTCAATAAGTCCCTGGGAAAAGGAGAAAACAGTGAAGAGAAAAGAAAATAGGAAGAAAATGAGAAGGAAATAAGAATGGCCTTAACGACGATATGCCTTTTAAACCCGATTGAAACCTTCTTATCGAGAAGCCATGCTCCTCTACAAGGAGGATTGGGAGGAAGCTAAGGAAAGGCTAAAGGCCTGGTGGAATGGGGAGGACCTTCGCCAACCGATTGTGCAGGTCTATGCCCCCCGCAGGGGGCTCCTAGGCATATCTTGGGATCGATGGAGTTTCGTGCGATACCCTGAGGACCCTACGATAGGGATAAGAGGCTTCGAGCGCGCTTGCGAAGGAACCTTCTTCGCAGGTGAGGCTTATCCAAACCTTCATATAAACCTCGGACCAGGAGTTATGGCTGCCTATCTAGGGGCATCCCCTAAGTTCATCTCTGAAACCGTTTGGTTCGAGACACCCAAGCCTTGGGAGGAGCTCCAAAGCCTTGAACTCGACCCAGCGAATCCCTGGTGGTATAGGACGAAACGTATAGCCTCCATGGCTTTAGAAGCCTCCAAGGGCAAGTTCATCATCGGAACGACTGACCTTGGCGGGATCATGGACATAGCAGCTTCCCTGAGGGGCTCGAACAATCTCATCATCGACCTTTTCAGGCATCCTAGACAAGTTAAGGAGCTTTGCTGGCAGATCCTCGAGCTTTGGCATAGATGCTATGAGGAACTCCATGCCCTCTTGAGTAGAGCTTCGGAAGGGTCCTCAGCTTGGATGGCAATATGGTGTCCAAAACGCTGGTATCCCATCCAATGTGACATATCGGCTATGCTATCCCCGAGGCTCTTCGAGGCCTATGTTCTTCCACTCCTAAGGGAACAGTGTCTGCGCCTAGACCACACGATATACCACTGGGACGGCCCTGGGCAAATAGCCCATCTAGACGCCCTATTGGGCATAGAGGAGCTCGATGGTCTTCAGTGGACTCCTGGTGCTGGACAGCCTGGAACAAGCTCGCCATATTGGTTTCCCCTATATCGGAAGATTCAAAGAAAAGGGAAGCGCCTCGTCTTGCTTGGAGTCGATAAAGAAAGCCTTCCTTTCCTTCTCAAGGAACTTTCGCCTAAAGGCCTCCTTATCCAGACGAATTGCACCACTGAGGATGAAGCCAAAGAGCTCATGAAAAGTCTAGGAAGGGCATAGATTAGAACGCTAGGGATTCTAATTTAATTTCGTTATTAGATTAAAGTTAGGAAGAATGAAAGGATAGGCGTAAACGATGGAATTGGACTAGTCTAGACTAGAAAATGAGGTGGCTAAAGAAAGCTCACTAAAGCCTTACACTAT
>JAGTQN010000050.1:0-861 GCA_018396395.1 Candidatus Bathyarchaeota archaeon
CCCTAGAGGTCAACCTCATCCTTGATGAGAAGGCCATCCATAGGACTCCCTATACCCATGAGGACCTTAGAAACGCGGTCCATACGGTCTTCGTGGAGATTCCTAGCTATATGGAGTTCCTTGGCTGGAGCGATGGTGTTAAGGATGCCAAAAGAAGCCTTACCTGGGATACCAAGAGGATCCTTAGGCTCCTCCTAAGATCCAAGGAGGCTCCTCCTCCGCCTCCTGAAGTGGAGCTAGCCCTGGATGCCTTCGATGTCTCCAAGAACGAACGCACCAATGTGAACATCTGGCTCGACGATGTTCAGTACCGCACGCCCTACCAAACGAAGGTTAGGAAGGATAGCGATCATAGGCTTAGGATTGAAAGGCCGCCGGGCCTCGAATTCTTAGGCTGGAGCGACCTCGTCGGAAGCCCAGAGAGGACGCTTTCATGCGACATAGATACGAGGCTAGTAGCGAAGTTCAAGCCTCTCACGGGCGTTGAGATCTGGGAGGGCACGGCTGAGCTGAGCGAGGCCTATGAGCTTTTCAAGAAGGTCTTGGACAGACAGACGAATACGATACGGCTGGACGTGGAGATGGGTTACGCTTCCTTCGTGAAGCATTCGGGGCCCCTCGGTATGCTTCTAAAAGGAAGCTACCAGGCGACCATAGCCGCCTACGGAGGGAAGAAGCTTGGGCTGAGGCAGTTCAGCCTTCAGGCTAGTGGGGCTGGCGATAAGCTAGGGATTATCAGAAGCTCCCTTATGCAACTCAGGGACTACCTAGAAACCGTCCAGATCAGCCTTAACATCCAGCTAACGGACTACAGGGCGATGCGCGAGGTCGTCTCCATGGAGGCTTTGGAAGCCCTTAGGA
>JAGTQN010000050.1:922-1695 GCA_018396395.1 Candidatus Bathyarchaeota archaeon
CCCAAAAAGAACCTTGGAAGCCCTCCTAGAGGCCATTAGGGAGGAAGCCTAGGATGTCCGAGACCTCCTTAGATGCGAAGCTGAAGGAAGCCTTTCCTGACGAGGTTGTGAACAAGCGCCTCAGCCTAACCCAGGAAGTCTCCAGGCTTCCACGCTTCATATCGGAGTACGCCATAAGGGACATTTGTGGCGAAAAGGCTGATCCTAAGGCGCTAGCCCTTCTAGCGAAGTTCGTCCAGAGGTTCTATCCGGAGCCCAAGGAGAGGCATCGGGTCCTCAACGAGCTTATGAGTAAAGGCGAGTATACGCTTTTGGACGAGTTCAAGGTTACGGTCGATCCTAAGAAAGGCTTACGAAGGGTCGAGATTCCAAGCTTAGGCGTTCAGGATGCCATGATCATGCCCTCCATCCTCGAGGAACATAAGGCCCTTCTCGAGGCTGGAATGTGGGGAACGGCTACGCTTAAGTACCAGCCTCCGAAATTCGGGGGCGAGGAGCAGGAACAAACGCCCATCCTAGTCGCAAGCTTTGCCCCGCTCCAGTACAGCAACATAAGCCTCGAGGACTACAAGAGGCGAAGGGAAAGGTTCTCGACCGAGGAATGGCTCGATGTCCTCATGAACAGCCTTGGCATGAACCCTGCCGTCTACTCGGAGCGACAGAAGCTTCTCTACATAAGTCGTCTCATACCCCTCGTAGAGCAGAATGTGAACTTCGTGGAGCTCGGTCCTAGGGCTACGGGTAAGAGCTTCCTCTTTAGAAACATAAGCTAC
>JAGTQN010000050.1:1709-1870 GCA_018396395.1 Candidatus Bathyarchaeota archaeon
CTCAGGCGGCCAGATAAGCCCGGCCATCCTTTTCTTCCACGGAACCTTCCGGACGATAGGAGATATAGGCATCCGAGACTGTGTCGTCTTCGATGAGGTCAGCCGGATAAGGTTCCAGAACCCCGATGAGATCATGGGGAAGCTGAAGGACTTCATGGAGA
>JAGTQN010000050.1:1885-2474 GCA_018396395.1 Candidatus Bathyarchaeota archaeon
GGGGAGCCCTGAAGAGGGCTAGGAGCGGCTGTAGCCTCGTCTTCATGGGAAACATCGAAGTCCAGGGTCCAGCGCCCGTGGAGGACTACTCGACCGTCATGCCCGAGTGCATGAGGGACTCGGCGTTTATCGATAGGCTTCATGGCTTCATCCCTGGCTGGGAGCTTCCAAAGATCGAGCAGAGCGATGTCCATCTAAGCCAGGGCTATGGCTTCATAACGGACTACTTCTGCGAGATCATGCATGAGCTCAGGAAGGAAAGCTACCAGTACCAAGTTTCCGATAGGATCGAGTTACGCACGGACCATGGGAAGGTTACGATAAGGGACCAGAAGAGCATCCTTCGGACGGCCAGCGGATTCCTGAAGCTCCTTTATCCAAACGGCAAAGTGGACGACGAAGCCCTTAGGACCTGCCTGGACTTGGCCGTTGAGTACAGGCAACGAGTCCATGACTGGCTATACCATGTATCGCCTGGGGAGTTTAGGCCGAAGAAGCTGGGCTACAGTCTTCGATGAAGGGAGGAAGGATGAAGGAGGATAGGGCTAGAGCTGGGATTGGAACTGGAGCTGGAGCTAGAGGCGGATCT
>JAGTQN010000050.1:2529-3014 GCA_018396395.1 Candidatus Bathyarchaeota archaeon
AGGCGGAGAGTGAACTCCTCCTCAGGCTCGTCTATGAGGCCGACCCGGCTGAGGCCATAGTGGGCTACCTCGTCGGGAGGCTCTTAGGAACGATAGACCTGGATGACATAGGCTCCAGCTATGGGCGTATTGAGGATGAGCTGTGCGAGTTCGAGGAATGGCTCCACGACATCTGGGGAATAGGCTTTTACGCATCCCTCCTCGGAAAGCCCTAGGACCGAGCCCTCTCGAAAGCCTATAGGATGGCTGGGGAAAGGGAAGCGAATGTGCTCGTGGCCGACGGCCTTAGCCTCAGGGAGCTCCTCGTCCTAAAGAAGGCCTTAGGACCGAGGGTATCCTACTCCATAGGAAGATCCTTCCATCCGAGCAATACGGCTACGGCCGCCCGCTCCTTCTTCGGTACGAGTAGCCTAGAAGATGCCTTTCATGGAAAAAGGCTCATGGAAGGAAGGGAATGGTCTGGGGAAGTTATCCACGATATCAGA
>JAGTQN010000050.1:3038-4355 GCA_018396395.1 Candidatus Bathyarchaeota archaeon
AGGCATCTTTCGCTCCTTACCTACTACCCTGATGCGCCCCTGCATGGCGCCGTGAAGTATAAGATTGCGGAGGTCCAGGACGTTTCCAGGGTTGTAGGTGACCTTGTCCAGCTCGTCTTGGAGCTTTCCCAGGTCTCAGATCTGGTAATGACAGGAGACCATGGCTACATTTTCCTAGGCAAAAGCCCCAACCGCTATCTCTGGCGCTGGATCAGCCGCTCCGAGAGGTATGGAGGATCCTATGGTAGCTATGGGCTGGAAGTGGATGGAGTAACAGTCGCCCTTGGAAGGTTCCATGCTCCGGATGTTCGTAGGAGCGGAGCCTTCATCATCCATGGGGGCGTAAGCCTTACGGAATCCCTCGTCCCCATCATAACCGTTAAGGGAGGCTACTAGATGGTCCAGTATAGGCTGAGCATATCCAAGAAGCCCACTCTGAGGCTCTACAGAGCCGAGGGTAGCTTCAGAAGGCCCCTAGCCAAAGCGACGGGGGCGAAGGCCGAAGTGGCTAAGAGCATCCTACTCCGGAGCATAGGCCTCAAGGAGCTGATGCGTTTCAGGGATGGAAGGGCCATCCTAGAGATGGATGAGGACTCGGCCTTAAAGGTTGCGATAGGACTAAGGGCTATTATGGGCCTAAGGATGAGGGAGCGCGTAGTGAAGATGCTGGAGGTTGTGAGCTCCATGGATAAGGGAGAAGTCTACTGGTGGCACAGCCTCTACCTAAGGATCGGCGATAGGGCCATAAGAGCCTTACGAAGAGCCTATCTTTGATTTGCATAGAAGGCAACGAATAGCATCAAAGACAAAGTTAAGATGTGCTTTAGGTCAAACACTTCTAGCAGGCACTATATGTATTCTATCAGAGTATCGTCATGTAACCTTAGGAGAACTTAGTTGACGAAAGTTTAGACAGGACTAAGAAAACAATATCAGAAGAAATGCCGCAAGATTTTCCATACTCTCTATTTGGAATCTTTTTAGTCTTGAAGGAACTAAAGGGACAATAAACAAGAGAACAGCTACCAGCAAACTGAATTTGTAGTTTTCAAGGAGTCATTTCAGCAATTCATTAGAAATCCTGGGCCCTTCATAATTTTATTTATTGCCATACGAGTTGTTCCATTTTAAAGAATACCTTCAGAAGTTATAATGGAAATGAGTGCAGTAGAAAAAGAAAAAAGAGGGGATTTGCGGAGAGAACTTTGGATCTTGGAATCGAAGGGCGATATCTCCATGCCTCGATAGTTCGAATACCACCCCCTGCGCCTTTTCCATGAAAAACTAGGATGGATTATTTTTATTATCCATTATGTT
>JAGTQN010000050.1:4364-12134 GCA_018396395.1 Candidatus Bathyarchaeota archaeon
TCCATGATTCATCTTAATGCTCGGAAAATTTTTAAGATTTGGGAAAAAATTTGGTAAAATTTGGGAAAAATTATATAAAATCCTAAGGTCTTATTCTGTTAAAATGTTAAGGGATCTCATCATACCAAAAGGTGAAACACGCTACATTTTCTTCGGCGGCAAGGGGGGCGTAGGCAAAAGCTCCATAGCTGCTGCGACATCCACTTGGTTGGCTAATAAAGGATTCAAAACCCTTCTTGTCTCCACCGATTTGCAAAAAAGCCAAAATGACATCTTCGGACAGGAGTTTGGAAGCGAAGAGGAGACTCGTGTAGAGGGCTTAGATAACCTTATGGTTATTAATGTAGATGCCAAGGAAAGCATTCGAAAGCACCAGATCGAAGTCCTCAAGAAAATCGATTCCATCAGGGGTGCCGACTGGGAGATCCGTTTTCTTAAGGAATATTGGGAGAAGAATCCTGTGCTTCCTTGTGAGACGGCCTCCTATAACGTCTTCGTGCATTATCTAAATTCTAGGGAATACGATGCGATCGTCTTCGATACTGCTCCGGGAGGGCACAACTTTGAGATGATAAGTTATCCATGGAGACACTTAGACAGGTTAAGGAAAAGTATATTGGCGAAGCGGGAAGTGGTCGACTTGACTGGCAGGGTAGCGGAGATAGAGCTCCTCGAGAAGATGGGTGAGGATAACCTTAGAGCGATAGAGGCTCTCTCATCAGAAAGCACTGTATACATATTAGTCCTGCATCCAGAGCTGCTACCAGTTTATGAAACAAAGAGGATTCAAGAATCCCTTCGTCCTTATGGAATATCCATAAGGGGGATAGTTTTGAACCAAATTCTTCCAAAGGAGTTCTGCACTAATGCCTTCTTCAAGGCTCGCAGGGCCCTTCAGGAAAAGTATATAGCTATTGTGAGATCAGAGTTTCCTGAAATCGAAATTGGAGAATTGCCCCTTCTTGAGACAGAAGTTGTAGGATTAGAAAATGTTAAGAGGCTTTCCGAGTTATTATATGGGTAGGTGAAAGGAATTGTCGGAAAGGAGGAAAGTTTTGATAGATGTCTTTCCAACGGGCATATGTGGATGCGGCCAGCGACAGAGTGAGAACATCGAGCTTTTCAACCTAATGAGGGAGGTGAAAAGGGACTTTGAGGGGAAGGTTGAATTGAACATAATGGACTATGGAACGCACATAGATGAAGCCCTCCTAAGGCTTAATCAGATTCTAGAAGCCAGCGGAAAAGGAAGACTCATTGAACTTGGCTTAGGAGCCCAACTATTTAGGAGTCTTATCCCCCTTATAGCTATCAACGGCAAAATCGCCTTCACGACAAGCGTACCAAGCAAGGAAGCCCTCTATGCTAAGATAAGGGAAGCCTTAATGACATAAGCCTAAGCCTAAATTAGCGCCGCCAACTGAAGTTGAGAAAGATATGGCATTAAAGGTCGCCATCGAAGCGTCCGATGTGACTAAATACTACGGAACAATCCCAGCAGTCGAAAAAGTCAGCTTTAAGGTAGAGGAAACCGAATTCTTCGGGCTGCTAGGTCCAAACGGAGCTGGCAAAACGACCTTGATCCGCATACTCACAGGACTTACGGCACCGAGTTTTGGTCAAGCCTTAATATTTGGACACAATCCCCTCAAAGAACCTGTCAAGGCTAAGGAGAAGTTTGGACTAGTTCCAGAAGTTTCGAATTTATATTCGGAAATGACGGCTTGGGAAAACCTCATTTTCACGGCAAAGCTCTACGGAATACCCAAGGAGAAAAGGGAAAGGAGAGCTATTGAGCTCCTTGAGCTTTTCGGACTAAAAGAGAGACAAAAAAGTCCTGTAAAAGAGCTTTCAAAGGGGATGAGGCGTAGGCTCACCATAGCTGCAGCCTTGATCCATAATCCATCGATTCTTTTCCTCGACGAACCTACGAGCGGCTTAGATGTCCAGAGTTCAAAGCTCATAAGGGATACGCTTAGGAGGCTGAACAAGGAAGGGGGAGTAACCGTCTTTCTTACAACTCACTATATCGAAGAGGCAGATGAGCTATGTCATAGGCTTGCGATACTGAATCATGGCAGAGTAGTTTCCATCGATACTCCAGAAAACCTGAAGGCCTCTATCCAAGGTGATGGAATCATCGAGGTTTCATTCAATGCCTCCGCCCAGATCCATGGTGATTTGAAAAATCTTTGTAGCAAGATCATTAAGCTTGAAGAGAATAAGTTTCAACTATACGTCCGCCCCGAAGATATCCCCTCAATCTTCCCACTCATCACTCGCTTTGCAGAAAGTAGGGGTTTAAAAGTCCTTGGGGTAAATTTCATAAAGCCAAGCCTTGAGGAAGTCTTCATAAAATACACGGGCGTGGACTCTTTGATGGCTGAAAGGCTGGAACAGATTAGGCCAAAGAGAGAAAGGGGATGAGATTAAGGGAGTGATGAGTGGGGATAGGGGGGAGAAAAATCGGGTTCTACAGAGAATTTCTCAAGGCCCTTGCTATTATAGAAAAAGATGCAAGGATTTACTACTTAAAACCTCCTTCCATCTTCTTTGGCCTAATGCTTCCCCTCATTCTATATTTTGCCTTCAGCGTAGGGCGCCCATGCGTTACGGAAGCCTATCGCCTTACTGGAGTTGTCGCCATGGCCCTTTTCTTCGGATCATCAACAATCGAGGCAGTCGTATTGCCTTTAGAAAGAAAAAGTGGGACCTTCGATCGCCTGATAGCGGCACCTATCTCACTCCACGTTCTCGTATTTGCGAAAATGATCTCAGGAACCCTTCTAGGGCTCCTTTCAGCCTTTATCCTTACGGCCATCCTTGTTTTTTTTGGACCCCTTTGGAGATGGCCAGGGCTCATTCCTTCTGGAATTTCTATCGATCCCTTACTCTTCATCATAACCCTTATCCTATCCGCCATGAATGCATCATCCCTTGGAATGCTTGTATCAGCTCAGGCAGAGGATGTGGCTGATGCTATGATGCCTATGAACTTCATCCGCTTCGCGATGATATTCTTCAGTGGAACCTTCATAACCCTCGAAGAGACCTTCGCCTTTATGCCATCCCTTGAGCCCATTGCCCATATCTTTCCCCTTACGTATTCTGTCGATGCCCTAAGGCAAACCACATACGGTCCTATAAGGCCTCATATGATATTCATGGATTATATTGTCTTGCTTACCTCTATGATTATCTTTCTTCTCTTTACGATTCGGTCCATAGAGTCTACGCTACGTTAGCCTTTCCATTTTCTAAATTTGGGAGACATTTGGGAAAATCTTTAAAAATCTTGCTTCCTTTTGGAAGCAGGGACTTCAAATTGGCTATTGTAAAATTAATTTTTCCCTATGGCATGCTTAAAGCTTGTGGCGGAGAAAGGGAGGTGACAATCTCAGCTGCAACTTTAGGAGAAGCCCTGAAACTCGTGACTTCGAAGTATAGCGAGTGCCTCAAGCCCTATGCATCTCCCTTTGCAAAGAGGCCTTGGCTTCTAAACTTTTTCCTCAACGGAAAACGAGTACAACATCTGAATCAGATTGAAACCAAGCTTGAAGATGGAGATGTAATAACAATCCTCCCAACTCTATTTGGCGGCTGACTGAGCCTTAAGGTTCCTTGGCTCCTATGGAAATGAAATCTATGGGCCCGTCGAACTGGTTGAAGGAAACCTTAATATTGGTTAATAAGTCCATCGCCAGAGAGATTCTGAGCACCTACAAGCCTTCAGATGGAATAGCCATAGATATTGGCTGCGGTTCAGGTTGGATGGGTATAGAGCTAGCCCGTTTATCTGGGTTTAATATAATTCTCTTGGATTTAAATCGGGAAGAAGTTTCCAAAGCTTACCTAAACGCCCATTCTGTTGGGGTTTCTGATAAGATTTTTCCCATAGTTGCCGATGCTCATCACCTTCCCTTTAAAGATGAAGTTGCCATTTTGATTGTTAGCCGGGGCTCCATTTTCTTTTGGGATAAGCCTGCAAAGGCCCTTAGGGATTCTTACAGAGTCTTAAACAAGAATGGCATCGCTTTCATAGGAGGAGGCTTTGGAAAAACTTTACCTCGGGACATTAGAAAAAAGATCTATGAGGAAGTGAAAAGAACTATAAGACAAAATAATGCTATGTTGAAGAAATGGAGGAAGGGTAGGAGTTTTAAAGTATTTAATGGGTGGATCCATGAGGCTGGTTTATCCAATTATAGAATCATTAAAAATTCATTTGATATATGGGTGGAAATAAGGAAAAAGGAAGGAAATTGAGTATAACGAAGATCCTTAGGGATAGGGCTTCTTTCCAATCCTTCAAGAGTATTAGCCATGGTAAATCAAAATTGGTAAGAAATTGGGTAAAATTTGGGAAAAAAGTTAAGATAATAGATTTTGGAACTTTGAAATATGCGAAGGTATTACTTCACAACAAGGGACCTTGTAA
Source organism: Candidatus Bathyarchaeota archaeon (assembly GCA_018396395.1). Classification (GTDB taxonomy): domain Archaea; phylum Thermoproteota; class CALKCG01; order B24; family JAGTQN01; genus JAGTQN01. The sequence continues at coordinate 8,803 of JAGTQN010000050.1, forward strand.
CCATGGCAATATTGACGGCTTTGCAAACAGTAGTATCGATATCGGCTGAACCTTTGATTAGGGGGTTAATTCATGGTGTTCTCCATCTTCCAGGTCCAGGAACGGGACAGGCAATCTTTGGAGGCATCTTAACCCTTTTCTGGATGCTTTTGGCATATGGATTAACTCTCAAGCGTGGAGCGGCAGCCCTTACGAGCATCTTGATGGGCATCACCCATCTGTTCTATGGTATAGGTCCGCTAACAGGCTTCCTAGCCTTCTTCGTCTATCTTATAACGGCTCCCTTCTTGGAAATCGGACTTATATTGAAACCTACCACATTAAAGTACATTGTTACGGGAGCCATGGGGAATACAATCTTTTTTCTGGCCTTCATCGCTTTCATGGGATTCTATCAAGGAAGATGGTTATTGGTAACCTTCATACCTATCGCAATCGGCCTAGGAATTTTGTCAGGAGCCTTTCTCGGAGGACTAACGACCCTTATAGTTCTGAGGAATCTTCAAAGGGCAGGCCTTGCCCCTCGGGAAGCCTAAGGTGTAGGTTTTGAGGGCGCTTATAATTGAATAAGAATACCATTGTAGAGATAAAAAACCTTAGGTATAAGTATCCAAACTCTTCAGAATGGGTACTGAAGAATATAAATCTAAGAATTATGAGGGGAGAATTCCTCTGCATTGCGGGACCATCTGGCTGTGGCAAGTCAACGCTCCTATATAGCCTTAACGGAATAGTCCCACATGCGACAGGTGGCTTGGTGGAAGGAAAAGTAATAGTGGATTCTCTAGATACACGCAAGCATAGCATCTATGAGTTATCAAAAATCGTAGCCTTGGTGCAACAGAATCCGGAAAACCAAATGCGCACCTTTTCGGTAAGGGATGAGTTAGCCTTTGGACCAGAAAACCTTCTCCTTCCAAGGTCCGAAATCCTTGATCGAATCACATGGGCCGCCAAGATGGTCGACATTGAGCCTCTCCTCGATAGGGAGATAAGGGAACTTTCAGGAGGTCAGAAGCAGAGGGTTGCCATAGCGGCTGCCTTGTCTATGAAGCCGGAGGTCCTTGTCCTCGATGAACCTACATCCAACATCGATCCTGGAAGCTCCATAGAAATAGCAAAAAACCTAAAAGCCATGCACTCAAAAACGGGCATTACCATTATCTTGGCTGAACATAAATTGGACCTCTTCCTTCCCATGGCAAATCGATTATGTATAATGAAGGAAGGAGAAATCGTATGCGATGGCGATCCACGTTCAGTCCTGATTCGTTATAGGGATCTCCTTCTTGAGATTGGTGTAAGACCTCCAGAGATTTCCGAACTTTTCTTGAATCTAACGAGGGCTGGCTATAGATGCCCTCCTAATCTGCCCTTATCCCTGGAGGAGGCTTTGGAGTCCTTCAAAGGAAATTCGGGACGACCCTTTAAGTGTATTTGCAGCCCATCTAGAGACATAAGGTCCTCGGAAGGAGGGCCGATCGTTGAGGTCGAGAACCTTAGCTACGTTTATCCAGGTGGCTTCAAAGCCCTTGATGGCATTAACCTTCAGGTGAGGGCTGGTGAATTCGTAGGAATCATAGGAAACAATGGTTCTGGTAAAACAACTTTCCTCCTTCATTTGATAGGGATCCTTAAGCCTCAGAAAGGGAAGGTTTTAATCTTCGGTATGGATACGCGGACAACTCCGATTTCCACAATTGCAAGAAGAGTTGGAATAGTCTTCCAGTATCCTTCACAACAGCTTTTTGAGAATTCTGTTCGGGATGAGATGCTTTTTGCTCCAAGGAATTTTGGAATATCTGAAGAGACTGTTGCTAAAAGGTTTCATGACTTATTAAAGGAGGTCGATTTGGAAGGCCTCGATGAAAGGCACCCCCACTCCCTAAGCGTAGGACAGATGAAAAGATTGAACCTAGCATCGATTCTAATATACGACCCCGATCTAATCATCATGGATGAGCCCTTCCTTGGTCAAGACTATGGCCATATAAGGAAAGTTATGGGCATTCTTTCAGAACTCAATAGGAGGGGTAAGACAATTTTCATCGTATCCCACCACATTACCGAGCTTGCTGAGTATGCTAGCAGGCTATTGCTATTCGAAGGGGGTAGAATAATAGAAGATGGGCCAACTAGGGAAGTGCTGGGAAGATTGAGCGATAGCGAAGAAAGACATCCCTTCTGCACTCCACTGTGTCGTCTTAGTCGCATATTATTCGGGAAAAAGATTGAGGAAGCTCCTATAACAGTCGATGAAATGTTCTTGGCACTAAGTGGTGAAGGGCATTGAAGGCATTGAGGTACAGCTATGTAAATGTCCAATCGAGAGTTCACGATCTAAATCCTCTTTCGAAGACCCTTTGGCTCCTTTGTATAAATCTTTTATCCTTTGTTCTACCAGATCCTGCATGGCTAGCCATCCTCTTCCTTACCATTTTCTGCATAGGCTTTACTGCCAGGCTTGGGCTGAAAAGACTAGTCGATGCTATGAAGCCCCTAAAATTTCCCATTTTTATCTTTCTGATTTTTCCGCCGATTATTACTTTACAAGGGCTCGTAACCATGCCCTCCGAAAATACTGCTGTCACACCCCTCATCCTAGAAGGCATAGCATATGGAACCATTATTGCCTTACGGTTTAGTTGCATCATATATTCCGCCCTCATTTTTTTGATGACAACTAAGACGAAAGACTTTGTTTATTCGATAACAAGACTCGGAATACCTTATAGATATGGATTCATGCTTATGACCATTTTTCAGCTTATTCCATCCTTCGAGGCGGAAATGAATAATATAAAATATGCACAGATGGCAAGGGGGCTAATATTGGAAGGAAATACTTTTTTCAAAAAATATCGAAACTTTTTTAAGTATACGATTCAACCTATTTTGATATCATCTCTTAGGAAGGGAATTGAACTGGCAACTGCGATGGATAGTGCTTGCTTTGGAATTTATAAAAATAGGACATATTTGGAAGAGGTGAAATATTCTAATTTAGATTTCATTCTTTCTTTCATATCAATTATATCTACAATAATAGTTTTTTATCTCTATATTACAGGAAACATCCCAATCTTATTGAATTTCTCAGAAACTTTAAGAAAACTTCTTTTTCCATCAGGTTAAGAAATGAGTCTAATGTATGAGGAATTTATTAACTATAGAACTCCCATCAAAATTAGACTAAAATAGGCTCTATTCTCTTTATCTCATTATGGATCGTGTGAAGAGGTTCTTATGAAGGTTCTGGCTTATGGTCCTAAGGCGATTAAACAGGTGATGAAGGGGACAGTCTCCATGGCATCCTTGTTTAAACATACGGA
>JAGTQN010000051.1 GCA_018396395.1 Candidatus Bathyarchaeota archaeon
TTTTAACTCTTTGAGCCCTTCATAATTAAGCTGATCGAAAAAAGCAAAAGTTATCAACTTCACTTTGCTTCTTTAAGAACTTCTATTAGAGGAGTTTACTCGTAGCTTCTATTGCATGAATCTATAAAGAGTTTTATGTATGTTCAAAAAAGACTTTTCCCTTAAACTCAGGATCATTGCCTTCGTTCTTCGTGCTTCTTGAATTCTTCTCAAACCTTTTTCTTCCATTAAGAACATTCTTATAGCTTGCTGAAAGATCGATGATATGGATTCAAAAGTTAAAACCAGAAAAACATAAACCTCTATAAGCGGCTGCATGTTTTGTTAAAAAACATAATATCTTTCGGTATGAAAATCTCACAGTAGAATCGTAATGATGGTTATAAAATTTTATGAAAAAGAAAAAGAATGAAATTTTATTTCCCAAGTTAACCAGAGTTTAATGAGTTAAGCTGTTATCTTTATAGCTTGAGCTGGGCATTGGGTTTCACATGCAAGGCATTGTATGCAATCCTTCTCCCTAACGGGATCCGATTTCTTTTCAGAAGTAGGATGCCCTGGAGTCTCTGCCCATTCAAAAACATTCATAGGACAAACCTCAAGGCAGATACCATCTCCTTCGCAAATATCCCAATCGACGGCCACATTGGTTCCATGTATTCCAAGCTTCTTTGGCGGCTCCACTGGTCCCCAGACATTATGTCCCTTACATTGAGCTACGATCTTTCTATTCTTTTGAAAGTCTGGATCGATAGGCATAGCCTCTCACGAGGCTCCTTAAGGAGGATAGGGAAATATTAATTTTTCTATGAGGTTTTTGATCGTGAAATGGTAAGGTTTTAAGTTAAGTCCATACTGAGCAATGAGGCGAAGGGTAATTAGCTTATCTTTTCGATATCGATTTTACAGCCCACCTTGGCTATTTCGGCATCAATCCCCTTCTTTGTCGATTGAATGCGCAAATTTTGAAAGTTTCCGAGTTTTTCGCCTTTCGTCGAAGGAATTACCTTTGGCTTTATTCTGATAATCTCTAAATCCTTAAATAACGATAGATCGTTATCAAAACTACGAGCATTCGTAGTGAGGGCCTTGGAAGCTGAGGTTACTCCGACAATTGAGGAATACTTGGAAGCCATATACAAGCTTCAGTCTAAGCAAGGAGTTGCAAAAACCAGCGAAATCGTTGAGGCCTTGAAGGTCGCCATCGGTACTGTCACAAATACGGTCGAGAGACTTGAAAGGGATGGATTATTGGTACATGAGCCTTACAAAGGCGTTAAACTGACAAAAAAGGGGTTGGAACTGGCTCTAAGGATTATAAGGCGCCATAGGCTTTCGGAAAAGCTCCTCACGGACTTTATCGGTCTCGACTGGGCTAGGGCTCATGAGGAGGCATGCAGGCTTGAGCATGGAATAGGGGATTATGTAGCCGATCGATTGGAGGAGGCCCTCGGCAATCCAAAGACATGCCCCCATGGAAACCCTATACCTTCAAGGACTGGGAAGATCCAAGAGCAGGAGGCTATTTCCCTTCTGGATGCTACGATTGGTGAGGATCTCGAAATCGTGAGAATATCGGAAGAGGATGAGGATATGCTTCATTACTTGGATTGCCTATCCCTAAAGCCTGGTGTAGCCTTAAGGGTTGGAGAAAAGGCTCCCTTCGATGGACCAATAACCCTCATTGTCGATGGAAGAAGGCATTCCATAGGAAATAAGGTCGCTTCTCTCCTCTGGGTGAAGCCCTTAGAAAGGCGAGGGGGAGAAGGGGGGATCGATGGGAATTGAATAATCCTGGAGAACTCCTTCCTTGTCTCCTCGAGGTTATTGCAACCTTCGAATCGAAGGAGAAAAATCTTGATTCGAATTCCATAGTCAAACGGATAAGCGAAGAGTTGGGGCATCCTCAAAATGAAGTCGAGGAAGCGATAAGCCTAGCGATAAGGCAGGGATTGCTTCAAAGAGACGGAAGCCTTATCAGGCTTACGGAAAAGGGTCGCAACGAGGTTCTGAGGCATAGAGAAAGCTTTGTTCACGATAGATATGTCCATCCTTCCATGCCCCTTGGAAGAATCGCTAGGCTCTTTGATGGGAGCATAAAAAACTGGAGGCTTCATTGGAGATCTAGGCATGGGCTGGATGAAAAATCCTTGAATGGACTATACGATGAACTTAGGGGCTTCCAAGGCAGGATCGAGAATACCATTCCCCTTGCTCAGCTTAGGGAAGGGAAGAAGGGAGTCGTGGCCTTCTTCTTTGGAGGTAGGGGGATGGTGCAGCGCTTGGCGGAGATGGGCCTAACTCCTGGAACTGAGGTGACGATCATAAGGGAAGCCCCCTTCCATGGGCCTATCGAAGTAAGGGTGCGGGGGGTCTCCCTAGCCCTTGGCTATGGCATCGCCTCAAGGATCTTTGTAAAGCCTTTGGAGTAAAGGCGTGGTGATGATTGACCAAGAATCGTCACCTCACCGTTGCCCTGGCCGGAAATGCTAATGTGGGAAAATCCGTGATCTTCAACCAGCTTACAGGCCTTAACCAGATCGTGGGAAATTGGCCTGGCAAGACAGTGGAGAGGGCTGAAGGAACCCTATACTTTGAAGGCTACACGATACGGATCATCGATCTTCCGGGCATCTATTCTTTATCGGCTTACTCCATAGAGGAGCTTGTTGCAAGGGAGTACATAGCCATCGAGAAGCCAGATGTAATCATCAACGTTATAGATGCCTCAGCCCTTGAGCGTAACCTTTACTTCACTATCCAACTCCTAGAACTAGAAGTCCCCATGGTAATAGCCCTCAATCAAGTGGACTTCGCAGCAAAGAAGGGGATAAGGATCGATGTTGAAAGGCTTTCTAGAAGCCTAGGAATACCAGTAATCCCCACCATCGCCGTGACAGGATCTGGTCTCAGGGAGCTTCTTTCGGCTGTTGTAAAGGTTGCAGAGGGTAAGGAGGAGCTTAAGCCCCTCCAAGTAACATATGGAAAGGAGGTTGAAGGGTCCGTCAGTAAGCTTCAAAAGATCATTACGGATCTTTTGCCCGATCTGAGAACCAAATATCCCTCAAGATGGTTGGCGGTGAAACTCGTAGAAAGGGATCCTGAGATCCTTAAGCTATTCCAAGGTTCCGAAGAAGCCCGTAAGATTGCTGAAATGGCTGAAGGATTGGCAAGGGAAATCGAGGGAATACATGGAGAGCCATCGATGATCGTCATAGCCTCCGAGCGATACGGTATAGCGAACCGTCTGTCTAAGGAGGCCCAGCTCTTCTTCGCACCACCAAGGCTGACCATCGAGGAAAGGCTGGCAACCCTAACGGCCCATAAGTTTGTGGGATATCCTTTCCTTGCTGGAGTCATGGCAGCCACCTTCTCAGTCATATTTCTTTTGGGAGGCATCCTCATCGAACGATTAGAGGCCTTCTTCGATGATTTCCTCATACCTTTTTTCATGGGTTTCCTAATTCCCATGGCGCCACCATGGCTTTCAAGGATCCTTAGGGAGGGGATCCTTTCAGGAATCGCTGCTGGCGTCACGATAGCCCTTCCTTACGTAGTTCCTTTCTACCTCATACTTGCCATCCTTGAGGACACTGGCTATCTGCCTAGGGCTGCCTTCCTTATGGACAACCTTATGCACAAGATAGGGCTTCATGGCAAGGCCTTCATACCCCTTCTTTTAGGCTATGGTTGCAATGTTCCCGCGTGCATAGGATGCAGGATCATGGAAACCCATCGGGAGCGCCTGCTAGCAGGCTTTGTTACGGTCCTTATTCCATGCGCTGCTAGGACTGTAGTCATCCTCGGCTTAGTGGGAAATTTTGTAGGGCTCCATGCAGCCCTTGGGCTCTATGCCTTCGACCTCATCCTTGTCTTCGCCCTTGGAAGAATAGCCTTCAAGGCTTTACCAGGGGAAGCCATAGGGCTTATAATGGAAATGCCTCCCTATAGGGTCCCATCTGCCAAGGTTGTTCTGAGGAAGACTTGGTTCAGGACGAAGGAATTTGTCTTTGTAGCCTTTCCCCTCATCATCATCGGAAGCCTTGTCCTATCTGCTGTGGTGGCTCTGGGGTTGGCTGATATCCTCATGGAAGCCATGGGGCCTATCATCGTGGGATGGCTTGGGCTTCCCTTAATCGCGGGGATACCCTTGATTTTTGGAGTTCTTCGAAAGGAGCTTACCCTCATCCTCCTCGCCGAGCTTGCTGGCACGACAAACTTCGCCATCGTTATGACGCCCCGCCAGATGATCGTTTTCTCCTTGGTGACTATGATATACATTCCCTGTATTGCCACCATAGCCGCCCTCATAAGGGAATTCGGCTTGAAGAGGGCGCTAGCGATAAGTCTCGTGGATATAACCCTTGCCCTTTTCTTTGGAGGCTTAGCCAACGCCTTGCTTCAAGCTTTTTCCATAGCCTAAGGTGAAAAGGGGATGAGGAAGATGGGAAGAGAAAAGGAAAGGAAGCTTCTTTCGAAGGCTTTAGGAAATCCTCAGTAGGAAGGAATTTTCTAGACATCTAGGAATTCTTTCAATAGCCTTAGAAGGCCAGCATAGGCACCATAATGGCGTTTTTCGCGGGGCTCCTACTTCAAGGTTATCCATGCCAATATTGCCATACCTATACATTCGATGGCGCTTAGGAAGGGGCGAATAATTTCAGACATTTGAATAGCTTGGCATAAGGCTGTAGTGGAGTAGAGGAAAATGGCAGCGAGGGTTTCAGCAAAGAAAAGTATGGCGAATAAGAGAAGGCCAAAGGTGAATTTGGATCTGATTTTTCGATGATTCCTCAGGTATGTGATGAACAAACCCAGAAGTAAGATAGCCTTGACGATCTCGATACCTATCGTAACCATTACAGCCGACATAGTCCTAGCTCCCATTATCTTTATCTAAGGCTGATAAGTTAAACATTTTTAATCCATAGAAGATTATCATAGTATCCCATACCAAAGTATGGCGCTCCCTATAAGAAACGATCTCTATCTCTAACTCCAATTCCGCTAACCTCGAGGCTTTAATTCGAAAAGGATGTACTTATCCTGACATACTTCATAGGAGAAACGCTTTTCCATGTTATCTAGGACAAAGTAGTAATTCCCATCTTTCTCCGTTGTGAAAGTGAAGTTTTCTTTTTCTTTTCCTACAGCCTCAAAGAAAACGATAGACGAGAAGCTTCGACCAGCCAGCCATCGTTTCAAGTTGGTTTCATCTAAAACATAGAAATTGATGCACATCCCAGCAGCCTCTTTAATGCTTCCATCAAGGGTGACATTCGAAACTAAGCTGACCTTAAACATATAGGTCGTGTTTCTCTTCACTTCAAAGATTTCCGAAATAGGTAAGGCGAACGATGCTACATCAGGAATGGGTATATTCTCCTCTTCTTCAACCTCTTCCCAAGAAGTTTTTAGGATTATAGGCTTTATTATCACGAAAAGTGTATAAGTGGCAAAGGATATGACGAATGCGCAAAGAATGCCTAGAACCATTCTTCTCGCTGGGATAGGCTTCAAGGGACCTCACCTGACCATCAATCCTTGACTTGATGATCTATCTATCTTTCTTGATACCTTTTCTCTGACCTTTTCAGCCCTCCTCAAACTCTTCTTGAAGCTCACTCGGCTTAGGCTCGTAGAGCTTGCCATCCCTCATGTATAGCAAGCGATCCGCGTAGTTCTTGACATATCCAGCATGGGTAACCACCACAACAGTCTTGCCCCTCTCCTTGTTGGCTTGAAGCACGATTTCCATGACTTCCCTACCTGTCTTTGTATCCAACACTCCTGTAGGCTCATCTAGGAGGAGGATCTTGGGATCGTTCGCCATGGCCCTTGCGATAGCAACCCTTTGCTGCTCGCCCCCGCTCAACTCTGATGGGAGATGCTCCATACGCTTGCCTAGCCCAACGAGGTTGAGGAGCTCCCTACATCTTTCAAGACGCTTTTCCTTCGGCATGCCTTTCGGGGCTAGGGCAATCTCGACATTCTCAATGGCTGAAAGGGTAGGTATTAGGTTATACTGCTGAAAGACGAAGCCCACCTTCTCCCTTCTAAGGGTTATAAGTTCAGCCTCGCTGAGCCTTGAGACCTCTAATCCGTCGATAAAGACCGTTCCGGATGTCGGCCTATCAAGGGCTCCGAGGATGTTCAGGAGAGTGCTCTTACCGCTACCCGATGGTCCGAGAACAATGATGAACTCCCCCTCTTGAACCTTTAGATCCACTTCATCCAAGGCTTTTATGACTTCAACACCCTTTCTGTAAATTTTTGAAACCTTTGAAGCCTCAATGACGACTCTATCTTTCGTAGCATTCCCTCCTAAAGGGCTCTAAGGGCCTCAGCTGGATGTAGCCTAGCTGCCCTCCAAGCAGGGTATATGCCCGCGGTTATACCACTTAGGACAGCTATGCTAACTCCTATGGCGAGGAGTATGGGATCTACATTGACAAACTGCAAGGCTCCTCCAAATTCTCCTCCTATACTAGAGGGTACGTAAATAGATGCTCCGTAGTCGATGGCACTACCCAAAAGGCCTCCTATTAATCCTTGTATGAGCGACTCGATGATGATTAGGCGCATAATGTCCTGTTTGCTCCAACCCACTGCCTTTAGGAGCCCTATCTCCCTCGTTCGTTCGACAAGGGCACTGAGTTGAGACTTGAAGCCAAAGAGGATAGCCACAGCCGCCAAGGCGATGGAGATATTCCAAGCTGTTTGCTCACCTATGTTGAGGATGCCCGTCGTGACGCTTGCGATATCTGAAGCCGTTATGACGGTTGAGCCAGGCCAGAGCCTCATTATGGCTTCAGAGATTGTCTTCACCTTTCTTGGATCTTGGACCCTTATGAGGGCTATATTGACTTTTTCCTTAGCATCAACAGTTTCCTGGGCATCGGGAAGGTTTACATATATGGCGGATTGTATGATGCTCATAGCCTTAGCCTGGACAATGCCAACGACCGTAAAGTTCTTTACATAGGTTACAATGGAGCCAACTTTTAGCTCGCATTGTAAGGCATACTTACTGTCCACGAGGGCAACTCCCCGATCGTCCGGATTGAGATATCGCCCTTCGATGACATCCTCTGGAAGGATAGCATTGGTTTTTGTCTCACTAGGGTCTATGCCGCAGAAGGTTATGGCACGCATCCGATGTAGAAGGATGGGGGTTACGCGTTCAACCCCAGGTACCTTGGCTAGGTCGTTGACGATGCTCGTACTAAAGGGGTATGTGAAAAGATGCATAGCCAAATAGCATCCAGTACCAGGCGTAGCCGATATAGGCGCTGAATAAATGAAGACCATATCGGCACCTATGGTTCGCAATGGGCCCGATGTGCAAGCCTCCCACCCCCTTGCAGCCATAACGAGGGTGACGAGGGCGGCGATTCCTATGGCAAAGCCTGCAATGTTACTTAGGGACCGAGATCTCCTTCGACGGATCTCCCTTAGAGCATAGGAGTAGGGAATCAATTCTTCCTTCTCCTCATCCTAAACAGAAGGGCTATGATGGCAATGGCTAGGATGGCCGTAGTTCCTAGGAAAGCGTTTTGAAGATTTATGGCCGTCGATAACTGATTTTTTAGACTTTCGTTTTCAACCGTTAGGGCTTGGTTTGAGGATCGAAGGTTCGAATTCTCCAACCTCAAAGCCTGGGCCTCAGCCTCGACACCCTTGAGCTTCTGGAATTCCGGCAAAGCTGGGCTTGCATAGTAGCCTATGAAAGCCTCAGCATCCAAAGGCTTCGCCTGATATTGGAATGTTCTTATGACGAAGAGCTCCTCATCCGATAGGTTCTTGAAAGCCTCCTTGACAGCTTTCTGGGCAGCCTTGTAAATGGTCGTTTCTTCCTTGGTTGGGGTCTCTCCGGATGCCAGCTTCGACCTGTAGGAGTTGGCGATCTCATGGAACCTTTCAGGAAAGATCGTTTCATTTACCCTTATCTCCACAGCCTGTCCTGTCGACTTCCTTACGAAGACGAAGACCCAATTAGCGGAGGTCTGGACAATACCGCTTGTTCCAGGAGGGGCCTCCACGATCAACTCCCAATTAATCTTTGCCCTGGTTATGAACTCGATGGCATCAGCGGCTCCTCTAGTCGGATGGGCTGTGATGACGCGTATATCGCTTCTTAAGGGAATCTCCCCAGGCCAAAGGATTGGTATAGCCACTTTGGCGGCCCTCCAAACGCAGTACATGATGGGACTGTCGCCTATCCCAAAGTTATTGAATCATGATTCAAAGGTAAGGTTGTTAAGAACCCTTTCTTTCAGGGTAGCACTTTCATCCCAGACCCGGATAACGCCTAATTTCTCATCGGGAATAGGAGGATTGGCGTATACTCCTTGGCGAATCGTAGCGCTCGAGAGGAAGAGGGAGGCAAGTATAAGAAACCACAATTTTTTACGGAACGAGACCTTTACCATTTTCATCCCTGACTTTCAACGAAAGGCTTTAGGCAATAAGTTTTTTCCCAAATTAGACCCAAATCTTACTATCGATTTGAAAGTATATCCACAAATCTACGCATATCCTTATCGATCATCGGAGGGCTCTAACTGACGAATTAAGAAGAATAGCGGTCATGAATTCTCTGGATAGCTTAGGATAGAGGGGATAAGCTTTCCAAAGGAATGCCGGAGGGTGATTCTTCCAGCCCTTCTCCTTCAGTTCTTTTCCCGATCTTATAGGAAGGTGGCTTATAGAATCTTGTACAAAGGATGGTTCCTGGTCAAAGGCTTAACTCCTATGGCTGCCATGCTATAGGCTATTATGGCATCGATTAAGGCACAGGATGGAAATATGTTCCTAGCCTTTCCTATCGAGCCATAGATGAGGAAGTTGGCGCCCATACACTGGGTCAAGGTCGCTGCCGCCACCTTACCAAGCCTTTTAGAAAATTCTTTGTCCTCGCCTGATCTCTTCCAAGTACTTATGACGCCGAGGGGCGCTGCGCCGGTAGGGAGACCAAGCTCGTTCTTCAGCGTAAATATGGCTCCTACAGCGACTCCAATACTCGGTATGTCCAGTACAGGGGTTAGGATTAAGGGTTTCTCAATCCCAGCCTTAAAGGCGCGTTCTAGAAGCCCTTCTTTTCCTTTGTATCCTAAAAGTTGCTGTCGCATACCATCAATCTGTGGGTTTCTAGGATTGAAGGCTTGGACAATCGCCGCCTTTACATGATACCCTTTAAGGGCTACGAATTCCTGTTCAGTTGCCGTATAGTTTATGGAGTTATAAACCATCCTTTCGAGGAGGCCTACGCTTGCCACGTAGCGAACAGCCTCCAACCTTATGGTTGCATCAGGACCGTTTGGGAGGAATGGGGCTTCTGTTACCTCCGAAATGAATTCCATGTACCTTATCAAGGCTTCGGAAGTTTCACCGACTACATCAATCATGTGGGGGTTCCCAGTCTTCTCAGATAGTTCTTGTTGCACGAATATCAGGCGTTTAGCCCTATCCTTATCAAAAAGACCCCTTTTCGAGTCTTCGACAATCCTATGGCCTCGATGAAAGATACTCCCGATCAAGACCGTCGGTAGTTGGCCTGGCTGTCCCCCTAACTTCACGCTACCTATATCGAAGATCCTCTGCTCCGCCTTGAAGGTAAACAACTTACCCTTCCCCGCCTTGTAACTTGGTTTCTATTTTTAGAGGCTCATCACATCCCCTGTTCGTAAAGCCATACAGCGGTTTCCAAAGGCTTCCATTAGTTGGGATAGGGCTCTGATGCCTGTACAGTGGCAGGGGGCGACAAACTGAATGTTAAGTCTCCTGATTTCTTCTACAGTCTTAGCGATCCTATCATCGTTTGCCTCGGATAAATGGAAGCCTCCTATTATGGCATATATGGGTTTTGAAGTTTGCAACCTTTTGGCATGCATAGCTAAGTTCACGATTCCAGAGTGGGCACAGCCCGTTAGGATAACTAATCCCTTATTCTCCAACTCAAGGAAAAGGGCTTGGTCGTCAGGCATATGGTCTTCCATAAACCTTCCATCCTCGATCGTCCAGAAGCCATCAATCCTTTCGAACTCTGCTTCCCGCTTCACTTCAACACTAGGAATAATGCCCTCGGCCATCTGAAAAGGATTATACACGAGGATAGGAATCCCCCCTGCAGCCTCTATCTCCGAGATTTTGAAAGGAGATCCAACGAATCTTATACTTGGCTTTATGACGAACTTTGGATCGAATGCCCTAGGATGGGCTATTATTGGAACAGGTCTTCCGATGGCTTTAAGAACCTGAAGCAAACCACCACAGTGATCGTAATGACCATGGCTGAGGAAGATGGCATCAGTTCTCCGAAGATCCAAACCCATAACCTCTAAGTTATGAGCTATGACTTCAGGCGATGATCCTGTATCCATAAGAACCGATGTTATGCCTTTCTCACCCATCGCCTCGATGAAGATTGATAACCCGTGTTGAGCTAGGAGCCCTCGCTTATGCATGTTAACCGAATCTTCGACAAGAATGCTTATCTTTAGCGCCTTTATGATATTGGACCCTCCTCTATTCTTTGTAATTTGATTTTAAAATCCTTGATCGAATAAAAAGGCAGAGGTTTAGAATTAGAACGAGAATTAGAACGATGAGTCTTTCATTGTGGATTAATCGGGATTTTTGCTTGGAAGAAGGATTTAATTTCCTCGATACAACATATAGTTTTTGCCTATAGTCCTCGCCTATACCGGCGTAGTATAAGAAGAAAAAGTCCTTTGGAAGATTTATGATGCCATTCCATTAATCGAGATTCCTATACTTCGCTCGTGCCTCGGTCTTTTGAGTTCTTCCAAAATCCTTGAATTCTTACCGCTTCAGAAACTAATAGGCCGGGCTTGACTGTAACGATGCGTAGCTTGCGTTATTCTAGAAGCCCTAAGACTCCAGGACCGATTTCCCCAGCCAAAACAACATTCACTCCATGGTCTATCAACATCTTCACAACGATGGGCCCAGCTCCATAAATGTAGGGCAATGCAGGATTGCTAAGTACAATTACGGCTTCAACTGTCCCCCCTTCCATATCAACGAGCGTGAAGGTCTTCGCTCGACCAAAGACTTCAGATACCTTATCTTATCCTCTAAGCCCCCATCTCCGATCGTCGGAATGGCTATTCTAAGCTTCCCTGCCACTCTTTATCACCACATAACATAGGTATCGATATCGATTGTTAGCCTAGCCCTTGAGTTCCTCAAGTCTTTTCCTTATTCGCATCAGTTGCTGCTCCAGTTCCTTTATCTGACTTTCCAAAAGGGTGATTTCCTGATCTGAACCTGTTGCCGATAGGGCTACCTTCAAATCTTCCTACCTACTTCTTAAGATCCTCAAGCCTTTTCCTAATCCTGGCTAGCTCCTGCTCCAGCACTTTGGCTTCCTCCTCAAGCATCGCTATCTCTTCCTCTTTTGAAAGCGGAGGAAGCCAGTAGGGGGTCAATGGTCCATAGATGCCCCTCCACCACCTTGGAAGCCAAGGAAACCATCGGCATCTGAACCACCAGTATGGAAGGGTGGAGGGATCTAGAAACAATCCCCAAGGACCCATTCCAAAGGGCAAAGGATTCCCACCTCCTATTCCTCAGATTTCTTTTCCCTGAGTTTCCTCAGCTCCTCGATTCGGGCATATGCCCTTTAGCTCATCTTCTAAGTCCTTTTTATAAGCCCCAAGGAAAGCCAGCTCTTCTTCCGGGGAAGGGGGAG
>JAGTQN010000053.1 GCA_018396395.1 Candidatus Bathyarchaeota archaeon
TGATCCTCGGCTACATTTTTTCTCTTCGGAAGATCGTCGAGTACAATAAGGATGAGGATATTGGAAAAAAAGCTATAGCTATAGCCATAGCTGGAGCTGGAGCTGGAGAACCTCTCCGATCAGCCTTGCTCAATGCTTCACCGATTCTCATATCGATTGTTCTGAACGCCTTAGGGCTTCCTATGGCGATGGCTCTGGTATTTGGAATTGCTTCCGTTTTCGCCTTAAAGAGGATAGGTTTCAAGGGAATCGTAAGGCTTCTGAAGGAAGGCTTCGATTGGAGACCAGCCTTCGCCATCTTAGGGGTCATGTGCTTCAGGTATATGGTAAGAGAATCTGGAGCTGTTGAGGCACTCCTTCCCTACATCAAGGGCTCAGGGTCCCCTTCAATCATCCTCCTACTCTTTATAACTTGGATAATAGGCTTTACAACGGCAATGCCTACGGCCGGTGTAGCGATGATTTTTCCTTTGACAATTACAATATTGGGGCAGATGGATAACATTTTGGCTAGTGCGCTTTACTTGACGATAGTTTTCTCCTATATTATGTCGCCTATGCACTTATGCCTGATCTTAACTCTGGAGTATTATAAGTCCCAATTGCAGAAGGTTTACAGAAGATTGATTCCGGCATGCCTGATTTCATATGGGGTATCCTTAGCTATTATTTGGCTGATACCCCTCTAGCTAAGGGGTTGCTTTAAGGGTTAATGATTATTTTAGGTCTGTATTAGCTCGTCTCTCTGAAAATGTTCTATAATAAAAAGGGAAAAGAAACGATATGCTGCTCGAAGCCTAAGGCTTCCCTTGGGCTTTCTCGAACCCTTCTGCTACGGCTTCCTTAGCCTTCTGCCCCAACCTCAATCTTCTCCTGTATTCAATTATGGGGTGCCTAACTTTTCCACAGAGGGAACCGTTTTCAATGCATAGACCATGGGTTTTCAGAGTCGAGCAACTGGGAGGCGTATACTTGGTTCTTGAACCCCGCCTTCCTGCTATATGTTCGACTTGGTAGAGAGTTATGCGCTCATCGGCATCCGCCAGGCCTGTGAAAAGCCTGACAATTTCATCGGAGCCCACTCCTACGGCGAGAAGGAAGCTCGTTAGCGTGAAGCGCCCCACATGGGATATGGACTTACCAGCCAGAAGGGATTCATAAAGGACCTTGAGGCAGGGGGGAAAGGAGCCGATGATGGCGACCTTAGGTAACTCCTCAGCCTTTAAAATGCGCTTCCTCTGACTTAGGAATTCCCCAATTCTCTCTAGCCTTTCCCTCAAGGACTTCGGTAGCTCAAGATCCAGCTTAGGTTCGACGATCTTCTCGAATCGATGTCTTATGCCTTCAGTCATGAGGCGCACAAGTTCCTCCTTAGTTAAATGGACAAGGCCTTCGACAACAATACGGTTTATGAGCTTCCATTTTTCATCATGAAAGGATGGAGCTACTTTCAGGTAATCCACAAATCCTATTAAGAACTCCATGGATCGGCCGAGGTCAGCCTTCATGTTAACCTTCCACTTTAAGGCTGTGGAAGCCAGATAGACGATCTTGGAGGGTCCTTCGGAACTTAGAAGTCCCTGAATCCTCCTTGCCTCTGAAAGGGCAAACCTTCTTTTTAAGAAGGGATCTCCGAGGGCTCGGACTAGAGCCACGGAAACGGGAAAGGAAAGGATCTCAACCTCATAATCCAGATCCTCCCTGAACTTTGATTCGCCAGATTTTATGGCTTCAAAAATCCTTTCTTCCGCCCTGTTCAGGATGGGGGCGAATTCTGGCTTATCCATATCCCCAAGACTTAAGCCTATACCCTCCACATATTGGGAGGCCTCCCTCGTAAAGGGATACTTGGCCAAATCAGCCCTTGATAAGAATATGCCTTCCGACGGATTCAAGGATGCCCATATTATAGATCAGGCCTCTTCATGAAAAGCTTTCCTCCTTCAGGACTTCCGAATAGGATGCCTCTGATCTTTTTAAAGGAACCTCTTTCCCATGGCCTTCTTCTCAGCCTCGATAATGAGCTCGAAAAATCTATCGCTTAATCTTGGCTCCTTCCTAAGGATTTCGGAAGCTTCCGAAACCTCTAGCCTTCGGCCAGCCAAGGCTAGGGCAGCCAGAAGCCCGTAAGCTTCGATGAGCTTAGCGCTCTCTTGGGCTCTACTCAAAATCCGCCTTTCCTTGGAAGAAAGATTCTTCTCCCCCTTTTCGAGGATCTTCCGGGCATCCTCTTCAGTCTCGGAAAGGATGCCTAGGGCTTGGGAGCCACAGTTTGGACAGAGGGGCTTAGGGGAAAGATCCATTATTCTTATGGTCTTCGCGTAAGCGAGGCAGTTCATGCAGACAAAGGTTCGGACTTCACTTAAGAGCCTTACCTTCGCAGATTCTATGAGGACGCGCCTCATCTTTTCAGGGGGGATGAGGTCCGATTTTCTGGCGATACGCTCGATACCGATATTGGCGATGGGTGTAGGATTTCCCTTAGTTTCTATGACCTTGATTTTGATCTTTCCCCTCTGGATGGCTTTTAAGGCTTCGATTGTAGCCTTAAGGTCCATGTCTGTCCTAAGGGTTTCTTTGATGGCCTCCTCGTAGATGACTGTTCCCTCGAAGCTCTTCTGTAGCTGCGATAGGCTTACCCTGCTAAAGTCTGCCGAGCGTTTTAAGGCCCCAAACCTCCTTGCCACATGGACAAGGCGGCGTTTAAAGAGGCCTGTCTTGCTCGTTGCCGTTATCGCTAGTTCTTCAATGGGCATGGAAGGAAGATCCTTAAGGATCCTTTCCACATCCCTAGGAGAAGCCCTACCTCCAACCTCGATGATGATCCTATAGGGATCCTGCTGGACTCCGATCGTATAGCCGATCCTTTCACTTAGGACATGCCCTATAAGCCTTGCCAACGTCCTGTTCACGAGGCTACCGAAGTGGGCATGAATAATGATATAGCCCTGCCATTCTTCGATCGTTATCAACCTATCTGATGGAACGGGAAGCTTGGCCTCTGCCTGGACAACCGTTTCCCTGAGGGCCCTAGCCAAGTCCCCTTTATCGATGGGATATAGGCTTCCAAGCTTCGATAGGATATCCCCTAGCCCCTTTTTTCCCTTTATATGCTCAGCCACGAGGCGCCTTATCCTCCCTACCTCCATAGCAACTTCATACGGAACTGGTATTTCCTCCCCTATCCAGCTTGGAATGGCCCCCGTGGGATCGTCTATGGGCTTCACATATATTCGATCCCCTAGGATGTTCAGAATCTTGTAAGGGCTCCCCCTGAGAATGAACTTCGTTCCAGGTTCCCCGTACTCGGCTACGAAGGCCTCATCCAAGATTCCCACAGGCATTTCGTTCGTTTCATCGATGACCAAGTACTGCTTTTCATCTGGGATCATGCTTAGCTTTTCAAAGTAGTACTCGAAAAGCTGTTTGGCCCTCATAGGCCTGAGAATCACTTGGTCCTGAGGGGAGTACCAGGCTAAGCGTGGGTAACGGGAGTGCATGTAATGGAGGACCTTTTCCAGATCCTCCTTCCCTAAGCCCTCGTAGGGATAGGCATTTCCGAAGATCTGAAGGACTTCCTCAAGGTACCAGCGCCCCTTCTGTGTCAGCAAGCCTGCGATCTGATGGCATAGGGCATCATAGGGATGCTCCGGTATTTTTATGGGCTCAAGCTCTTCCCTCTTTGCCCTTCTGGCTATGACCATGGCTTCCAGCGTATCGTCCGAGTCCATGGTGATGATGATTCCTTTAGCCGTCCTTCCTATTCTATGACCACTCCGGCCAACCCTCTGGAGAAGCCTCGTAACCTGCCTAGGGCTCATATACTGGATGCAAAGATCTATACTTCCAACATCGATGCCGAGTTCGAGGCTCGAGGTGCATACAAGCCCCTTCAGCCCTCCATTCTTCAAGCCCCTTTCGGCGCTCACCCTGGCTGGCTTGGCAAGGCTTCCATGGTGGATACTGACTGGAAAGTTGACATCCCATATTTTGAAGCGGCTAGCCAAAACCTCGGCTATGGGCCTTGTATTCGTAAAAAGAAGGACCGAGCTGTGCTTTTCGATGAGATCCCTCATGATCCTGAGCCTTGCAGCAACTTCTGGATGGGTATAAAGCTTGGCAGCCAGCTCGTAATCTTCCAGAGCAGGCTCTGGATAAAGGACCTTGAACTCCATGTTTCTAGCCACGGGAACCCTTATGATTTCAACGGAACCCCTTACTCCCACGAGAAACTTTGCGACTCTTTCGGGTGTTCCTATCGTGGCCGAAAGTCCCACGACTTGAAAGTCCCGTCCTGTAATCCACCGAAGCCTTTCCAAAGCTAGGGCGAGCTGGCTTCCACGCTTATCCTCGGCTAGCTCATGGCATTCATCTACGATGACCCAGCGAACACTCCTCAAATGACGGCGCATCACCCTTCCAGGAAGGATGGCTTGAAGGGTCTCTGGGGTCGTTATTAGGAGATCTGGGGGGCTCCTTGCTTGGAAACCCCTTTCCCTCGTTTCCGTATCACCGTGGCGCACAGCGATCCTAACATCCAGTTGCTTGCACCACCACTCCAGGCGTTCGAGCATATCCCTATTGAGGGCCCTTAGGGGTGTGATGTAAAGAACCTTGATCCCTGGAAGCTTTTCTGAAGTCTTCAGAAGGAGGTCTAGGATGGGGAGGAAGGCAGCCTCGGTCTTTCCCGTTCCAGTAGGAGCTATGAGGAGGACATTCTTTCCTTCAGCTATGAGGGGAATGGCTGCGGCCTGGGGACCTGTGGCACTCTCAAACCCCTTCTTCTGTACGATCGTGCGAACGGGTCTCGAAAGGAGAGAAAATACGTCTGCCCGAAGTTGCCCCCCAGCCTCCACCATACAGGCAAAGAATAGATTTCGAGGGATAAAAATCCGAGCCCATAAGGAAGGGGGCATAGCCTGGGCTTGAATGAAAAACAAAGATCCTAAAGCATGAATTCAGAGCAATGCTTATGGGAAGCCCCTTTCCCGCCTTAGCTTACGATAATGCTATTAGATTTTGAAGATAGACTCGAGAAAACTGAAGGAAAGTCTGGGTAGAATAGGCTGGCGGAACCAAGCGAGAAGAAGAAAAGAAGCAATAATGTTTCGCCACGATCTTTTAACTCCGAATGAAACGACGTCTTAAGGCAGGCTTCGTTTCCATAAGCCTCCTTAAGGCCTCCTCGAAGGTTTCATCATCATCCATAAGAAGGTTTACGAAGACTCCCGTACGTCCAACCTCATCTCGCCTAGAGAGGACTAGAACCCTCTGTCTTACGATATCAACACTAACGCCTATAATCTTTGCAACTTCCTTTTCCCTTCCCTTAACAGGAGATTCTATATGCCCCTCCTTTGTCGGCTGTATAAGGGTTAAGCGCTTCGTGCATCCTGGAACCCTTGTCCCATCTTCCAACTCTTTTAAACCGACCATACCCCCGAACTTGTAGAATTCTATTTCAAGGCGCCTGAAGTTCATAAGGGGAAAGGTTACTGAAGCCCTTTCTTCTGGATCTAAGTATATGTGCGCCTTTGGGGTGTGCCCCGGTGTTGCTTGGGTTATGCGTCTAGAAAAAAACTTGAATCCCCCAAGGTTCAAGGCGAGTTCAACGATGTGGGAAAATACTGGTCTAAGGAGGATTATGTCTACATCGCTCTTCGCATCCACATCCCCCCTAGCCACGCTTCCATGCACTACAGGATCCAAATTCATGGCATGGAGGGCCCTCACGATTTCTAGGGCCCTCTTCCTCAGAAGCCCTAAGCGTTCCCAGTGTTCCGGCGGATAAACAACCTCTATTTCATCAGGAAGCCTCGTGGGCTTCTCAGCCATAACGACACCCAGCTTTCCGAGGCTTAGGAATTGGCGGAGAAGAAGGGAAGGGGTCCTAGCTTGCCGAGCTTACGGCTGAGGATTTCTAGCACTTCGTTTAAAAGGTCTTTGCAAAGCTCCTCAGCCCTCCGAGGGCCCTCGGCTTCAGCCATAACCCTAAGGATGGGCTCCGTCCCTGAAGGGCGTACAAGAACCCATTCCTTTTCTCCGATTATCTTAATGCCGTCTGTTAGATCAAGCTTTTCATCCGAATGACCGATCTTTAAGGCTTCGATGACCTCCCTAGCCTCCCCACTCGAGCAGGGTACCTTGCCCCTCGCCATATAGTAGCGGGGGAAGGATGCGAAAACTTGGGAAGCTGTCCTTCCCCGAAGGGCTAAGGCTTCGACTATCTTCAGGGCGGCGAGGATTCCATCCCTTGTATAGAGGTGGTCGGGAATGATGACCCCTCCACAACTTCCCTCTCCTCCCACGATAGCTCCCGTTTCGATCATCTTCTCGACTACGTATGCCTCACCAACCCTCGTCCTTAAGACCTTGGCTCCATGGGACTCTGCAACATCGTCGAAGACCATGGATGAAGCGACGTTTGTCACAACGATACCCCCCTTCCTCTTTGAAAGGATCTGATCTACGATCAAGGCAAGGGTTAGATCCTCTCCCAGGACTTCACCTTTCTCGTTTATACATACAAGCCTGTCGGCATCACAGTCGTGGGCGAAGCCTATGTCTGCCCCAAGGCTTACAACCTTTTTGGCGAGATCCGAGAGGCTTTCCCTCGTGGGTTCTATGGGTCTTCGAAACCTTCCATCGATTTCCACGTTTAGCGGGAAAACCTGGCATCCCGAGTCTTCGAGGGCCTTTGGAGTTACAAGGCTTCCAGCACCGTTTCCCGCATCAATGACTGCGAAAAGACGGGCTTTCCTTATGGCTTCAACATCGACGAGGCTTATCAAAGCCTTCCTGTAATCATCTAGAAGGCTTAGATCGTGGGCTTTTCCCAAACTCGTCCAAGGGACTTCTTTGAAGGAATCCAATACGTAGAGATTCCTTAACTCAGAAATCTGGGCCTCATTCAAGGCAATGCCCCCTGGACCGAGGAACTTTAGGGCATTCCAAGAGGGTGGATTATGACTGGCCGATACAATGATGCCACCCACAGCCCCCATTTTTTTGACGGCAAAGGCAATCGCAGGACTAGGAGCGATTCCGAGGATCGATACGTCATGTCCAGTAGACATCAAACCTGCAGCGGCAAGCCTTTGAATCATCTCCCCACTAGGACGCGTATCCCTTCCAAGGACAACGGTTCCTGGGGGAATCATACTACCAAAACAGAGGGAAAGCCTTAGGGCCTCCTCTGGTCCTAAACCCTCCCCTACTATTCCCCTCACTCCGGAGGGGGAGAAGATTAGGGAATTTTTCGCGAAGTTATTCTGAGCATTCAAGGAGGATACGATATAGGATGGCCTTCTCCAGCCAATTAAAGTTAAGGTGGTACAAATCGGGGAAGGTTGGGATTGGAGTGAAAGTCTCAGGAACAAAAGAAAAGTGGGGGCAGGGAATGGTATCTTCCGGAAATGAGCGAAGAAAAAGAAAAAAGATTTCCTAAGCCAAGGCAAGAATCCCTTTTGCTCAAGGGATACTTAGGTTCTGCGCTTCTCTTCCATCCACTTTCTACAGATATTTACACCCTCAACGGCATCCTTTCCGCAGGCATCGGCTCCTATCTGTCTTGCGAACTCATCGGTGAGGGGGGCTCCTCCCACAATAACCCTTACCTTATTCCTTATACCCTCCTTGACGAGGGCATCGATGACACCCTTCATGTTAACCATTGTTGTCGTTAGGAGGGCTGACATGGCTACGATGTCTGCTTTATGCTCCTTTACAGCCTCGACGAACTTCTCGGGAGGGACGTCAACTCCTAAGTCGATGACGTTGAAACCCGCCGCTGTTAGTAGAGTAGCCAGTATGTTTTTTCCTATATCATGAAGGTCCCCAAGAACAGTCCCTATGACAACCGTACCGATCTTTGGTACATCCCCCTTCTCCATATAGGGCTTGAGGACACTCATGGCTTCCTTCATGGTCTCTCCTGCCATGATGAGTTCAGCCAAGAAATACTCGTTTCGAGAGTACTTTTCTCCCACAATATCCATCCCCTTCGAGAGGCCCTCCATGATGGCCTCCGTTGGGGAAATTCCCATTTTCATGGCTTCCTCAGCAGCCTTTTTTACACCATCGATGTCGAAGATAACGATGCCATCCCTAAGCTTCCCTAAAATCTCCTCCCTACTTGGCAAAAGCTTTACACCTCAACAGGAGTATCGTTAAGCCCATAATAGATATAAAACTTGCGTAGGTATCGAAACTTCCAAGTGCATCGAAAAACCTGTGTCTCAGAGAGATGCCTCCATGCCCCCTAAAGTCTTCCAATTAAATTGGTATCATGACCTATGAAATTGAGCACAATACTTTAATCCTTCCCTTTCCTTTTTTTGAACGAAGCGAATGTCCAGAGGTTTTTCTCAGGAGGTCCCAAGACCAAGAAAAAGATCTTCAATGGCCGTCCTACTAGGTTTAGTCGTAAGCATACTTATTGGAACCTTCCTTCTCTTGGTGGACTATGAGGGCTTCGGTGGAGAGTTCTTCTTGGAAATCGGAGCCCTTCTAGGTGGAATCATTGTTGGAAGGATACTATTCCATTCCACACGTCAATCGATTCTCATGGGAGCTATGGAAGGATTACTCAGCTTCTTATCCTATTTTTTCATAGTCCCGATGCTTTTAGAAGCGGGTCTCATCCCAAACGAGCCCCCTCCTGATGTAAGCCCCGAGATTTATCTTATTCTCATGGTTATGTGGATAATCTTATCCGCCGCATCAGGCGCCCTTGGTGCCTATTTTGGTGCCCTCTTGGGAAGGTGGACGACGCACCGTCTTCCTCCACCTCCATATCCAGAAATTCCTAGAATGCCATCACCCATGGGTATGAAAAAGTGTCCTTATTGCCATACAGACCTTCCGTCTGAAGCTCTCTATTGCCCCGAATGCGGTAGAAGGGTTCGCTGAAATCTTAATTTCCAAAATTAAATTTCTTATTCTTAGAATCCGATGGCTACCTTGTATTTGCTAGCTCAAACATTCTTTGGATGGCTTTACGGGCCTTCTCAGCAACTGCCCTCGGAACGGTTATGACATGCTCCTCTTCTAAAAGGCTACGGTAGATGAGCTCAAGGGTATTCCGCTTCATGTTAGGGCATAGGGCCGCATGGTAAGCCGGTAAGAAGGTTTTTTCGGGATTCTCCTTACGAAGGCGATGGAGAAGTCCAACCTCCGTGGCTACGATGAAGGATCTTGCCCTACAGGTTGCCGCATAGCGGCACATTTGGGATGTACTTCCTATGAAGTCCGCTATTTCTTGTACATCTGGCGTACACTCAGGATGGACCATGACAACAGCCGAGGGATCGAGTTCCTTAGCTAATCTTATATCCTCTTTCAAGAAGAGCTGGTGGGTTGGGCAAAAGCCCCTTTCTGGTATTGGAATTATCCTCTTATCGGTCCTTCGCTGTATGTATTCTGCGAGATTACGATCAGGCCCGAAGAGGACTGTATCGGCATCTAGATTCTTCACAACCTGAAGGGCGTTTGCCGAAGTACAGGTAACGTCGCATTCAGCCTTGGCCTCAGCCAAGGTATTCACGTAAAGGACTGTAGGAACCCCAGGATAGCGAGCCTTCCAAGTCTTTAGCGTTTCGAGGGGCAACATCTGTGCCATAGGGCATCTTGCCCCCAGGCTTGGAAGGAGTACCTTCTTATCAGGGTTTAAGATGGCGGCAGTTTCTGCCATGAAATCAACGGCTGAGAAAATAATGATCCTCGCATCCTTTTCTTCCATTGCCCTGCGGCTAAGTTCGACGCTATCGCCCACATAGTCGGCCAGATCTTGAATTTCTTCCCTTTGATAATTATGGGCTAGGAGGATGGCTTTCTTCTCCCTTTTCAAAGATGAGATTTTCTCAGGAAGGCTTTGTGGATCCATTGTAGGTGCACAAAAGAGGGGGAGCCTGGATTATTTAAACTTAAATGCAAGGGAAATTCCTATGAAGATCTGCTATTATGCATGTATAGATAGAAAACTCATCTTAAGCGTATTCATAAAATATGGGGGCAGGTTTTAGATTAGATCAAGGAAAGAATTTTTGATACTTCTCGACAATCCCATTTTGTCCCCCTCACCTTTTCCTTTTCTGCCCACTTTACGCTACGAAGTCTTACTAAAAATCGAACCCATTGCTTTCCTCACTTCCGATGAGGGTTGGAAGGCTTTTAGCTCGCTTTCGATAGCCCTAATTTTAATTTATCTTGCCAACATAAGAAATAATTAGTAAAGGAAAGGAAGAATAGTACAACCTTCGCCTGCCATCAAACTCCTTAGGGCTTTTAATTTTTAAATCTGAGCACAGCTAAGGGAGCTATGAATATGCCTTGGGCGAAAAGATGCTGGCTCTTGTCTTTCATGGTCCGGGAAACTTAAAACTCGATGATGTCGAAAAGCCTCAAGCTAGGCCTGGAGAACTCATCGTCGAGGTAAAGGCAGCAGGCATATGCGCATCAGATCTCCGAGTCTTCAAGGGTGAGAGATCTGCTAAGGAAGGAATCATCTTGGGTCATGAGGTTATCGGGACCATAGCTGAGATGGGATTTGGAGTCGATGGTTTTCATGAGGGGGATAGGGTTACATTGTATCCTGTCGTTTCCTGTGGCCTCTGCTTCTTTTGCCGTGAAGGTTATCCGAGCATATGCCCCGATAAGAGGCTTTTCGGCTTTGAGTATGATGGGGCCTTTGCAGACTATATGAGGATTCCGAAGGAAGTTGTTGGAAGGGGAAATGTGCTTAAGGTTCCTGAAACGATATCGGATGAGGAAGCCGCTTTAACGGAGCCCCTAGCCTGTAGCATAAATGGTATCGAAACCTTAAAGCTTCAAGTTGGGGAAACCCTTCTCATCGTAGGGGCTGGACCTATGGGTCTTTTGACTATGAAGGTTGCCAGGGCTTCAGGAGCTGGAAGGATTATCGTTAGTGAATTGAGGAAGGATAGACTTGATGTAGCTAGGGCAATGGGGGCAGATGTGGTTGTGAATCCCAAGGATGGGGATGTGGCATCCATGGTTAAAGAGGAAACTGATGGCTTGGGAGCCGATGCAGCCCTCGTTTCGATAGGATCCCCGGCGGCAGCCCTCGATGCCTTAAGGGCCATCCGGAAAGGGGGACGTATAAACTTCTTCGCAGGCTTCCCTCCAGCCACCGTCATCGCCTTAGATCCAAATCTAATCCATTATGGTCTCGTGACTATCACGGCAAGCCAAAACTCGACCCTTACCCAATTTAGAAGGGCTCTGACCCTCATGGAAACCCATAGGGTTGAACTCAAGGATATCGTAACCCACAGATACCCTTTGAAGGATGCCTTGAAGGCCTTCGAAGGGCGTCTTAGCCTCGAGGGGCTTAAATACGAGCTCTTTCCAAGGTTTTAAGGATCTAGTACGGGATACTGACAAGATAAGCCCACCATCCCAGTGGTGGGGTCCCTAGGGTTTGATGGACT
>JAGTQN010000054.1 GCA_018396395.1 Candidatus Bathyarchaeota archaeon
AGGGCTCCCAATCTGTAAAGGCTAAGACCCTTGCTGGCGATGCCCCTATACCTTTTATTCTCAGAGGCGATATGACTAAGAATACCCTCTGCCCCGATAAGGATTTTATTCCCTTCCTATCGAGCTTTCCTATCTCCAAGATACCCTTTTCCAAGAGGAAGTTATGGGCGGGCACAGAAAGTTGCACAGAGCCCGTTTCCAAGCCCACTGCCTTCACACCCTTCTTGGCAAGCCACTCGGCAACTTCGAGGGTGATCATGGGACTTTCAAAACCTTGAAAGTCGGAAAAGAAGAGGACGATGTCTCCATCCCTGACCTTATCCTCGAATCTAGCCATATCGGATGCTGCCATATCATTCCCGCCGGAGAAATCGTAGCGTCTGAAGGCAGAACCAGGACCTAAGAAAGAAAGGTCTAGGACTATGGCTTCTCCACACAACCTTTCAAGGGGTATGGATGCCAGGTCCTCGCCATGCTTATGAAGATGATAGTGGCATTCCACATGGGTTCCGCAATGGGCCCAAATTGTTATGTCTTCTTGAAGCGTCGAATCTAAGGGATGAATCCATCCCTTTACGCTTAGCCTCTCCTCGATATTCTCTGCTCCCCATTGGAGATCCTTACCCCAGCCAGGAGAGCTGGGATCCAAGAGCCTCGTCAAATCGACGATGCGCTTAAACTTCAAATCCTTCACCTTAATCCTCTTATGGATTCCTAATCGATTAATCCTTTCTTTTCGATTCGATTCGATTCCCCTCTATTTCGATTGTTTTGAGACGATAGGCCTCCTTATTTAAACGAGCTCCCATCGTTAAGGCTTATAGGGACTTAGGAAACTCCTTTTTCGGGGAAAGGCATGATAGTAGATGTCCATACCCACATTCCAAGGTTTAAAAAGCCCGTCAAGGACGAGGAGGCTGTCTACGAGACAAAATTCCGCCCCCACGATCCTCCAGTGAAGATGAGTGTAAGTTGGGAGGAGCATTATGCCGCCATGGCACCTGTTGATAAGGCGATAGTCTTTGGAATCGCCATGAAAGGCGAAAATCCCAATGATGCCGTGGCCGAATATGTAAGGACCCATCCAGATAAGCTGGTGGGCTTCCTTTCCATTGATCCAAAGGATCCGAAAGCCCTTGGAGAGCTGGATCGGGCTGTCTTCCAGCTAGGCCTGAAAGGAATAAAGTTGGGACCTATGTATCAGGGATTCCATCCATGGGACGAAAGGGCCTTCGCCATCTATAAAAGGGCTCAGGACCTCGGCCTTCCGATCTTGTTCCACCAAGCAACTTCCCCTGGAAGGGATGATCCCTTGGAGTATGCCCATCCAAGGCTCCTAGAGAAGGTTGCCCTAGCCTTTCGGGACCTGAAGATGGTCATAGCCCACATGGGACATCCTTGGGAAAGGGATACCATCGTTCTCATAAGGAAGCAGCCTAATGTTTATGCAGACATTTCGGCTCTATTCTACAGACCTTGGCAGTTCTACAATACCCTCATCCTATGCCATGAGTATGGTCAGATGGAAAAGCTTCTTTTCGGAAGCGACTATCCCGTAACGACGCCTGGGGAAAGCCTGAGCCGAATAAGGAAGGTCAATACCCTTGTCGAGGGTACTAGACTGCCTAGCGTTCCGGAGGAGGAAATCGAGGGAATTATACACCGAGATGCCTTAAAGGTCCTAGGGATAAAGCTGTAAAGCTGAAAAGATGTAAGGAAGTAAGCTTCCATAGAAACAGAAATAGAAATATCATCCCCATAGCCCTACCTTACTCTAATCCATAAAAGGATTCCCTGATTCCGAGTCCTTTAATTCCATACATTCGTTCAATCTTCGTTCTTAGACGTTTCATATGCTCTTGGTATCTCGGAAGATTTAAATGAGCCCTTAGAAGTCTTTCATGCAAAATGGGAATGCAAATTGCCAAAGTTTAAACTGATCATTTCGGATTCGAGTGGCAAATCGAGGAGCCTAGAGGTCGAGGGAGTCCAATCAACTCCCTTCTTGGGCAGGCGTGTAGGTGAAATGGTTCAGGGCTCAGTTCTAGGACTTCGAGGCTCCCTTCTCATAACAGGAGGGAGCGACAAGGATGGCTTCCCCCTAGTCCCAAGCGTAAGGGGAGGAGTTAAGAAGTCCATCCTCCTCTCCGAAGGCGTAGGTTTTCGGGCAAAATTTGAAGGTGAGAGAAGGCGCAAGCTCGTTCGTGGCAACCTAATCACCGAGGATGTCGTCCAGATAAACCTGAGGCTGCTGGAGGAGCCAGATGTCTCTGGAGCGCAGACCGAAACAAAGACAGAGAAGGAACGGGATAAGGAGAAGGATAAGGATAAGGATAAGGAGAAAAAAGAAAGAGACAGAAATGGAGAAAGGGGAAGAGAAGGAGAAGGGGAAAGAGAAGGAGGAGGAGAAGGGAAAAGGGGGAGGCATTGAGTCGGGAAAGGCTTCTGATACCTGAGGTCAATATTGGAACTGCAGGTCATGTGGATCATGGCAAAACGACCATGGTCCAGAGCCTTACGGGGACTTGGGCCAGCAGGCATAGTGAAGAACTTCGTAGGGGAATAACGATCAAACTTGGTTATGCGGAGGCCACTTTCTATAAATGCCCCAAATGCCCCCCTCCCAGATGCTACACGACTCAGGATACATGCCCTCATTGCGGCGAAAAGACTGAGCCCCTAAGGACTGTGAGCTTTGTGGACGCTCCTGGGCATGAGATCCTTATGGCTACGATGCTCTCAGGAGCTGCCGTGATGGATGGGGCTATCCTCGTCATAGCCGCTGATGAACCTTGTCCCCAGCCCCAAACTAGGGAACATCTCCTCGCCTTAGAAATTTTGGGCGTAAGGAACATCGTCATAGCCCAGAACAAGGTCGACATTGTCGATAGGGAAAGGGCTGAGAGGAGTTATAGGGAAATCCTTTCCTTTGTGAAGGGAACAGTGGCCGAGGGAGCCCCTATCATTCCCATATCGGCCCAACACGGCATCAACATGGACTATCTCATCGAGGCCTTAGAGATGCGGGTCCCTACGCCCAAGAGGGATCCAAACCTACCAGCGCGTATGTATGTCGTCAGGTCCTTCGATGTCAATAAACCAGGAACAAAGCCAGAGGAAATCGTAGGGGGAGTTATTGGTGGAACTATCGTTCAGGGTATCCTCCACGTCGGAGAAGAGATCGAAATTAGACCAGGAATAAGATTGAGAGGGAAAAATGTCTATGAGCCCATTTTCACGTCTATTGAAAGCCTATATTATGGAAGAAAGGGGGTTAAGGAGGCAACCTGTGGAGGCCTCGTGGCCCTAGGCACAGGGCTAGATCCCTCCTTGACCAAGGCAGATAGGCTTGTAGGAAACGTCGTTGGAAAGCCAGGAACCCTTCCAGAAACCCTTTCAGAAATAAGTCTCGAAACCTCCCTCTTCGAAAGGGCCGTCGGAACAGCCGACTTGGTAAAGGTTGAGAATCTTAGGAAGGGGGAAAGCCTTCTCCTGAATGTAATGACTGCCGTGACTTCCGGGGTCATCACATCGATAAGGGATGAAAGGGTAACCATAAGCTTGGGGCGCCCTGTTTGTGCTCCCAAGGGACAGAGGGTTGCCATAAGCCGAAAAATAGCCGATCGATGGCGCCTCATTGGCTATGGAATTCTTTTATAAATACCTGCCTTTTTATTGGCGTAAGAATTAGATTAGTAAGGCTTTCATTCTCAGCATCACGATCATTCTAACGCTAATTCCCAACGATCTTCAATCTCTGCGCCGCATATTTCTGAACGGGAAAGCTTTTAGGCATCTCTAATTTTTTGAAGGGCTTTTTCCTCTTAACCCTGAAGATCCTTTGTATGGGAAGCCTTTCATAATAGAAAGCATAACTATCAAAGTAAGGCCGTCTTAAAGAAATTTTTAATTTAGGCTAAACCTAATTTAGGTTATGCCTAAATTTATCTCGATAAAGGCTTCCGATGGGCTGACGGAAAGGGAAGCCGAATATCTAAAGGCGATTTTCAATCTCGAATTAATGTCTAAAAAAGGAGTGGTCGGAAGCCTAGAAGTTGCCAATTTTATGGGAGTTTCATGCGCAACAGCCAGCGAAGTCCTCAAGAAGCTCTATGAAAAGGGGTTGCTCAACAGGGAGCCTTGGAGGGGCGTAAGCTTCTCTGAGAAAGGAATGATGGAAGTAAACAGAATCCTAAGGAATCACAGGATCTTTGAAACTTATGCTTATCGGTTTCTCTCCATCAGCCTTGAGGATGCATGCGAATGTGCCAATAGAATCGAACTGCAAATATCCGATAAAATCATCGATTCTATGTGTAGAATTCTCGGGCATCCGGAAAAATGCCTCCACAATAACGATATTCCAAGGCGGATCTCATGCTGCCTAAGAAAGTAATCTCCATCTTAATAATAATGGCCTTTGTAGAGGGGTTGGGCATCTCCAGCCCCACGGCCAAGCAAGATAGCGATAGCGATACGATAAGAATAGTAGTTACGATGGATATCCTTCAATCGATCGTTTTTCCCATCATCGAAGGAGAAGGAGAAGTATCCTCAATTCTATATGAAGGCGCCGAGCCCCATGGCTTCATACTCACCCCAAGGGATATCGATAAGGCAAGAAACTCGGATCTTATCGTAATTACGGGTCATATGGAATGGGAGGAAAAGCTCGTAGTGCAGGTTTCCGATGAAAAGAAGGTTCCAAAGGAATCGATCTCTCTGAACCTACTCAATCTCAGCGGCATAAAAATCCTTGAGCTCGATGGGCAAAGGAATTTCCATGGCTTCTGGCTTTTACCGGATAATGCCCTTACGATAGCTAGGGCCTTAAAAGAAAAGCTTTCCCTTTTGAAGCCAGAAGCCTCTGGAAGGCTTTCATCCAATTATGAGGCCTTCGAAAGGGAGATTTCCAGTCTTAAGGAATTCTTAAGGAAAATCTCGGGAAAAAAGGGCGTATCTGAGGAAGGGCTCGGCGTCGTGATAGGTTTCTATGCTGAGCAGTATATAGCTGAGGCCATGGGCTTAAGGGTGGAAGCCGTCCTTGTAGGCGAAGGGGAATCCATACGCCCCGAATCTTTGAGGAAGATCTATGATGGGCTCCGATCCGGAAGATATCCCTGCATGATCGTTTCTGATTCTGCCCTTCGGATGGAGAACGTGGAAAGGGCCATCGAAGAAATCTCCAAAGAAACGGGATCTCCGATAGCCTACGTCCTAGCCGTTTCGAGGAGCGGGCTAAGAAGGTATGAATCCATTATATATTATAACGCTGGACAGGTTTCTGGCGCCCTCCTCTCTCGACACGAAGCCCCTTCCCTGCCATTCGACCTTTATTTTTTCACGACTATCCTATGCATAGCCATCATCGTCCTTGAGACCCTCCTTCTTTTTTGGGTATGGGGGAAAAGCTATTGAGCGGATCGATAATATCGGTTAGAAATGCCTCTGTAAGGCTTAACGATCATACGGTCCTCGAAGACATCAGCTTTGATTTGGAGCGCCCATCCATCTTGATGGTCGTAGGGCCCAATGGCTCGGGGAAGACTACCTTGCTGAAGCTTCTTCTAGGGATACTTAAGCCCTTCAAGGGTACGGTAGAAGTCCTAGGGCTTAATCCCTTCGAAGATGGGAAGAAGCTTAGGAGGCTTGTTGGCTACGTTCCCCAGAAGGATAAGATCTCCTATGAAACTCCCTTAAAGGTGGGGGAAGTCGTATTAATGGGTACGCTTCTGAAAAAAGCCTTTCCAAGATCGATTTCGAAGGAAGACATCGAGGCGGCTAGGAAGGCCTTAGCCTATATGGGCATGGAAAATCTATGGAGGTCCTTTTTCAACGAGTTGAGTGGGGGACAGCAGAGGAGGACCCTCATAGCTAGGGCCTTGGCATCCGATCCAGCCTTGCTATTGCTAGATGAGGTCTTTGCTAGCTTGGATTTTGAGAGCCAAGGAAACCTCCTAAGCCTTCTCAGAATCTTTAAGGAAAATCGAAAGACCGTCGTTATCGTTGAGCATGAGCTCGACCCGATAATAGATTTAGCCGATAAAATCCTTGTCCTAAACAGGAAGGTATGCGCTTATGGGGATCCATGGGATGTCTTAAGTGAAGAAAGGCTGAAACCTGTCTATCCATGCCTTAGATCCCTCGAAAAGGAAGGGAGAAGAATCCTTATTCTTGGTGATAAGCATGCTTGATCCCTTTGTTTTGAGGGCTATTCTTGGAATATTCTTCGCATCCCTATCCGTGCCTATATCAGTCATCATGCTATTGAGGGGATCCCTCTTCATCACACCAGAGATATCCCATGCAGCCCTTGGTGGCGCGGCCCTTGGCGTCCTCATGGAAACCTTCTTTCCTGGTTTAGGGGATCCCTTCCCCCTCGTCCTTATCTTTTGTGTGGCAACCTCCATCTTTGTTTGCCGCATGGGAAAGGGTGAACAACAATCCCTAGGAATGATGCTAAGCGTCTCCCTAGCCGTGAGTGTTACCCTCTACGCGGTTATAAGGACCTATCTCCCCATCGATAAGAGAATGGTCGTGGATGGCTACCTGATAGGCGATCTCCTACTTTTGTCGGATACTACCGTGCTAAGCCTAGCGGCTGCATCCTCAGTTGCGACTTTGGCTACGATTATCTTTTACAGAGAATTTCTCTACATATGCTTTGATATGGAAACGGCAGAAGCCCTAGGGTTAAAAGTTGGATTATACGATTCCCTTCTCTTCGCAATCTCGGCGATAACGGTTGCGGTGGTCGCCAGGGCCATTGGGGTCCTCCTTTCCGTCACTCTGCTCATAATCCCTGCCGCTACTTCAAGGCTTCTAACGAAAAACGTAAGCAGAATGCTAGTGGCCTCCTTTTTCATATCCATCCTTTCTGGATTCGCAGGGATAGCCCTATCCCTCGGCTATAACATTCCCACGGGCGGAGCTGTAGCCCTTGTATTCATCCTATTTTTCTTAATAACGTATTTTATGGGGCGCATACACCATTCAAGAAGGCTCGACGGCTTTCTTCCTTAGGAAGAAGGGGATCCTAGGATAGGATAGCTTGGCCCAGATGATGGGAGTTTCCTTTTCATTCAGGATAATGCGGGTCTATGAGGCTCGAGGATTCTGATGTCCGTTTTACGTAGCGATTTGGTCGGAATTCAGTTTTCGGAACTGAAAAATTGTCAAGACGCCTCCTAGCGTAAGGGCCATAGCCCCAGCAGCTGGATAAGAGGACCATAGTCCTTCTATGCCAAAGACGTATGGAAGAATAAGAAGGCATGGTATCAAAAATAAGATTTGACGAGACGAGGAAACGATTAAGGATGGAATTGCTTTCCCGATTCCTTGGAAAAAGGAGCTTATGATTACCTCTGGAACCATAAGAAAAGCTATGGAGAAGATTTGTAGGCCCCGGATTCCTTCCCTGATAAAATCTGGATCTTGGCTGAAAAGGGAAAGGATTTGCCCAGGGAAAAGCATGGCTGCCGCGCACCATAAGGCTCCCCAAGAAAGGCTGACCAAGCCAGCTTTGACGACGATTTTTCGAACACGATCATTTTTCCGAGAACCGAAGTTATATCCAACAAGGGGGAGAACCCCTTGGCTTATACCTATGGAAAAGGCGAAATTGATTCGATTAACCCTGAAAAGGGTACCAAGCACAGCCAATGGGATCGTCCCGAAGGAGGAGGCCACTCTACATGAGAGCATCTGAGATATCGAAACGGCACCTGCTCGAAGGCTACTGGATGCTCCGATGCTGTAGATATTCGCTATAATTCTGTAATCCGGTATGAAATAGCTGAGCCTAAACCTGTAGATGGATCTAAAGCCCAAGTATAGGATAAGAAGGGCTACCCCTAAGGATCGACCTATAAGGGTTCCTAAGGCTGCACCGGCGATTCCTAAGGCTGGGAAGGGCCCTAGGCCAAATATCAATATTGGACTCCAAATCATATCTGCCACATTGGCAACCAACAAGCCTATTCCAGCTATGGTAGGGCTTCCCTGGACCCTAACCAGCTCTGCTGCTACGATTAAGAAGAAGTCGATGGGCATCCCCAAAGTTTCGATGAACATGTAGCTATAGGCAAAGGGCATAACAGATTCACTGGCTCCGAAAAGGTGAAGGAAAAGCTCAAGACCCAGGAGGCAAAGAAAGGCCCCTATGCCGCTTACCATGAAAAAGAGGAATATGGAATTGCATGCCGCCCTATTGGCTTCATCCTTCCTTCCGGCTCCGAGGCTTCTGGCTATCAAGGATGCGCTCCCAACAGCTATTCCCGAACCTATGGCGCGATAGATGGCCATCAATGGTCCTGCGACAGTCAAAGCGGCAAGGGCCTCCGTAGCCAAGCGACCGCACCATATGGCATCAAACAATTCATAGCTGGCTGAGGCCTCGTTGGCAATGATGGCTGGAGCAGAAAAGCGCAATAAGAGCCTTGAAATTCCCTCCCTTCCCATCGCTTCTATTCTCTCTCGACCGGCTTCAGCCACATCAAAACCCTTCCAAAAACTTACCTTAGAAGCATGAGGAGAATTTTTAAGCCTTTCCTTTCTTCCAAACTTTTCTTGGTCCTATGGAAATCTGAAATTGTTATCCCATAAGAAGCCTACGGAAGTCATAGGCAAAGGATGCCTTTTCCTTAGCCCCTTAGCTCTAAATACTTGCGGGTCTTAGCTAAGCGGGGCAAAGCAAGACGGGACGGGATGAGGTTTGTTAGGGATATGTGGTCGAGATGAAACGAAGGGTGGCAGTTAGCCTAGGGTTTCCTAGGATTGAAAAAGCTCCAAGGAATTTTTCATTCCTCCTTTTCAAAAACATGATCATAAGGCGAAACGGGAGGGAAGGAACGAAAGGTAAGGTGAAGGAAGGATTCCTTGCACCTGGCCAAGTGCCCTTTTCGTCAAGATTCCTTCGAAGGCCTGAGACGGCATTCGCCATAAGCCTTATAACGAAAGCCTTTAGACGATCATATCCAAGGCTGCCGAATATATGCCGAAATTTGGTTAAGGAATTCCCTAAACAGCCCTTATATCAAGCCCCTCAAGGAATTGAGGGGGCTGTTTAGGGATCTTTAGCTTGAGCTTGCTATAGCTGCAAAAAGCTATGGGAAAGGCTGAGGCTGAAATCGCTCCTTATGACTTTCATGTCTAATCCTTTCTATGGGTTCTGAAATCTTATTTTTTATTTCATCCCTTACCTTTCTAGCTTCTTTAAGGGGGATTTCCACCGGGTCTGGCACGCTCCGATCTTCAACATGCCGCGCGTATATGACAGGGCAGGGCTCCTTGCAGACAATTATGGCTAATTCGGTTTTTTCTTCAAGTTCCATATCCATCCTTTGGAATTTCTTATGGCTTAGATTATGATGATATCGTGTCTAAGTACTCCATACTCGACGGGGATGCCCCATTCTTAATGTTTCTTTTCATTACATAATTTAAGCTCTAAATTGTGGTCAAATTGTAAGGCATCGGGTTACCAGCTATATTAGACTTGGCGGCCGGGAATACCATTCTTCCAAGCTGGCAACAATCCTTTCCTATGATCTTAAGACCTACGATGCTTCAGGTCCCTTGATGATAGGACTTTAAGCTTCTTTCGTTGCATCAATGAACTTTAGACTTTAGCGGGAGAAGCCCCATAAGGCTGTCGTAGATTCTAAGGGCCTCCTCCTTCTTTCCTATTCCCTTAATCAACATGCTACCTGACTTCATGAGGCTTACAGATACGCCTTCCGAGTAATCGAAGGTTAATCCAAGGCGCCCTTGAACCCTTATCCGAAAGTTTCCTTCCAAGACCTTGGCGGTCTCCTCGAGGTCCAAAGATGTGGGTATCCTAGGGGAAATCATGATGGAGTTCCCTCCACAGAGTTCCGCAATCCTAGGCTCCTCGAGGGATAAGGGCTTCGAGGATTCTCCGCAGGCCGGACAAGTGGAAACCCGCGTTACCTGGAAGGTCTCGAAGCTCATGGAACCTATGTCGCAAAAAAGGAACTTGTTTGCCAAGGAGGGCTCTCTCCCCAAAATCAGGCTTACTGCCTCTCGGACCTCTATGCTTGCTACAATGCTCAATATCGGAGGAAAGACTCCTACTGTTTCACATGTAGGAAGACCCTCGTCACTCAGCCTTCCCATGAAACACTCGAGACACGCTGTCTTTCCGGGAAGGATGGTGCTAACGTTTCCATAGATTTCAAGGGCAGCCGCGAAGACGTATGGAACCTTGAGCTTTAGGCATGCTCTGTTTATCGCATACCTAGGAGCAAGTCTGTCGAGGCCGTCTACGATCAGGTCCATTCCATCCACAACCTTCTCGGCACTACTGGCGTTGATCGTGATGGGCATGGGCTCAATCTCGATATTCGGATTTATCGCCTTTAGTCTCTCAGCGGCAACCTCAACCTTAGGATAGCCAAGAAAGCGTGTTTCATATAATGTTTGCCTGTGCAGGTTCGTGAGCTCGACGATGTCGTGATCGACGAGGCGAAGGTATCCAACACCCATGGCTGCGAACTGGAGAGCCGATGTTGAGCCGAGCCCTCCGACACCCGCTATGCAAACGCGGGCCTCCTTAAGCCTCC
Source organism: Candidatus Bathyarchaeota archaeon (assembly GCA_018396395.1). GTDB lineage: Archaea > Thermoproteota > CALKCG01 > B24 > JAGTQN01 > JAGTQN01. The sequence continues at coordinate 10,584 of JAGTQN010000054.1, forward strand.
TCTGACCATCGATTCCCATTTCCTTCAGGACGATCTGTCTTGAATAGCGCTCAAGCTCCTCCTTAGAGAGTCCCATAAACGAACCTATCCCCCACTAACAGAAGGAAGGATTGTTACCTCATCTCCATCTCTTAGAGGGGTTTCCAATCCTCTAAGGAATCGTACGTTCTTGCCGTTCACGTAGAAGTTGAGGAAGCGCCTGGGCTTCCCTTCGCCTTCGAAGAGTCTTCCCCTCAACTCATCCCCAAACCTTTCTATGAGGGCTTCTAGGGCCTCCATTAAGTTCGATGCTTGAACTTCTATTTCCTTCTGCCATCCCGTCACTGGCATCAAGGTTAAGGGAAGAATGATCTTGACGGCCATTAAATCACCTTAAAAGCTAGGGCTTTTGATAGGGACCCAAGCGTGGGCTCAACCTCTATGGGCTTTTGAATGCTGTTCAGTAGAACCTCTGCTGTCTTCAGACCATTCCCTGTCACATAGCATACGACGATCTCATCCTTCAAGATATCCCCAGATTCCAAAAGCTTTTTCAGGACGGCTATGGTGACCCCTCCTGCGGGCTCTGAAAATATTCCCTCTGTCTTTGCCAGAAGCTTGATCCCTTCGAGGATCTCCTCGTCAGAAACAGACTCCGCAACCCCGCCAGACTCCTTTATCCGCCTGACAGCGTACACACCGTCCCCTGGATCCCCGATCGCCAGGCTTTTTGCCAAGGTCCTAGGCATTTCTACTGGATGGATGTCCTCGGTTCCAGACTTGAAGGCCTTCACCACAGGGGAGCATCCC
>JAGTQN010000055.1 GCA_018396395.1 Candidatus Bathyarchaeota archaeon
AGGAGCTTTTTGGAAAAGATCTTCGGCTCCACTTGCCACGAATCTTAATGCCTTTACCATCGCCTTTGCTTTTGCCTTTAGATTTGCCTTTGGATTTGAAAGACCTTTAGCCATACTCATCGTTAGGGTCTTCTTCCCTCCAACAAAAGAAATGGATAAAAACCAAAAAGAAAGAGGGAATTCTTGAAAAAAGAACAAAGAATACGCGAATAAGCCTGAATATAGGCTTTTAATGCGATTTTTTAATTTATATCCTGATGCTTCAGCTGGAAAACCTTTCCCTTATGGAGATGGCTTTAGAATATTTTCGAAGAAGGGGGTTCAAATGTCAAGCTCCCGCCATCCTCAATGGAATATCGGGAAGGAGCTATAGATTCGATATTCTATTGAAGGGAAAGGCTCGAGAGAAGAGAGTGGTCTGGGTCAAAGATTGGAATCGCTATGTGGGTATTAACGTGATCATAGCCCTTGATGTGGCTTCCGAAGATGTTGGGATACCGAACCCAATAATGGTGGGGAGGGGCTTCAGCGATAACGTAAGGACCTATAGCCAGCGAAGGGGAATCTCCCTCATCACGGATAGAGAGATCCTTTCCAGTCTTATGGGAACTAGCCTATAGCCTCCCAGTGTCCATCTATGCTACGGAACCTTCGTCTCGGATCCAGAAGAAGGGCTGAGGCAAGGCTTCTTGGCGAAGGGATCTCATAGCCGAGGCCCAGGAGTTCTCCGTAGAGTTCTCGAAGCGTATAACTCTTTTTCTTTTCTTCCAGGATCTTAGCCGCCGCATCCCTAACCTCGCCAACATACCTTAACCAGGCAGCCCTACCTCCCTTCTCAGGCTTCCGCCATTCCATCATAAACCTCTCGTAAAGCTCATCATCCTCATGGAAGACATCGTATTTCCCTAAGGCTTCCGCAATCCTTTGGGCAAGGATGTGATAGCAGAGGGGGGCTTCCCCTTCGAGGACTCTGAAGTAGAAGTCCTGGCAGCTACAGAAGGGGGCTTCTGGTAAAACCTCGTAATCCCTTTTCCTTCCTACTACGATCCATAGAACCCTATTACTTGGTTTGAAAAAATACTTTTTTACCCTCCCTTCTTCGATGGCTTGAAGAGCCAATCGAAAGCGCTCCCCGAAGAGATTTAAAAGCTCTTCCAATGTCTCCATGGGAAGGTTTCCAAGCTCCCTTGCCCTTCTTAGGGCATCCTCAAGGATCTTCTCCTTTTCTTGGGGATTAAGACCCATGTTGTCCCCTCCGAATTCCTGAAGGCACCGTAAGGGGCGCTTCTTTTCCGATTTCCTTGGCTTACACTTCCTTCTTGGTTGTTTCGAGGAATAGCTTTACCTTACCTTATCTTCCTTCGCCCCCTTCAGGTATTCTAAACCTAAGGAGTGCAATGAAGCCCCCCAAGGCCCATAGCTTCTCCCCAGCCTCATGCCCAGAGGATATGAAGATGACGCGCCCTCCTTTTTCCTCCACTTGCCTTAGAAGATTGTAAAAGCCTTCCCATCTTTCAGTACTTGCTTCCCTCAAAAGACGATCGGAAACGAGGAGGCTTTCAACGGCTCCTAGGTCGGCTGCCCTTTTGACAGCATCATGGCCGTAGGTTACCAGGCCTCCTGAACTAAGCCTCCTCAAAGCATCTTCAACAATCCTCGTTTCGACGATTACCATAGCCTCCGAAACATACTTAGTAACCAGGCCAGATCTCAAAGCTTCATGAACCCCACCTATTCCACCGACGCTTGTATGGGCAACCCTCAACTCCCTGATTCCATCATGAAGGTTTTTTTGGATATATTCCGCAAGCCTTTGTTTCAGGAAACCTGGCCCTACGAGAAGGAGGATTCCCGTTTCATCTCCTAGCATAGTCGGAAGGCTTGAGGAAATCTCCTTGAAGGCTTCTGCCAAGCTGGCTTCCCTCCTCTCGGGACTTCCCTTTCCAGGCAAATGTAGCTTCCATTCTGCCTTTATATCGAAGCCGTAGTCCCTAAGGATTGCTAGACAGCAGTCCTCATCGTCGATGGAAAGGACAGCGATCCTTGTTCTACGGCTTTTCATAGATGTCTCAAGCCTTTCGACCTCGAACCTCATCCAATTGGGCTTTATGATATCTATACTATCGCCAACCTTAATAGTTATGGTGTGGTGATCCCCCTCAACCCATTTGAAGCGTTCTGGAGCCTCCACAACGATGCCCTTTACCCTCAACCTTCCAATATGCCTGTTGAGGCTTGCCTCCTTCGCCCTTATTCCGAGATACATAGGAAACCGCTTCCCTTCTGAGTCCTCTCCAGTGGACTCCCGAACCTTGACTTCCCTAGTAGTTCTTCCGTAGACAAGGTCCCCTGGATTGATGAGGTGTAGGAGATGCCAAAGGTCATCGAGGGCTTCGGGAACGAGCTTGACATGATTTTTTTTCTTATCCCAAAGAAGAATCCTCAAATCCTTCGCCTAAGAAAAAAGGGCTTGAAATCCATAAAAACCTATACGGAGGTTAATCGAACCTTTTTCAAGTTGGAAAGATACGAATCCCCTGGAAAAGGCAGTGAAGCTAAGGCTCCCGTGGTCCTGAGAAGCATAAAGCCCGAGGACCTACGGGAAGTAATAGTCCTTGAAAGGCTTTGCTTCCAGAAGCCTTTCCCATCCTCCTACCTAAGTACCCTAGCTTACTTAAGCCCTAAAACCTTCCTTATCGCTGAGTTAGAAGGAAGGATTGTAGGATATGCTGTGGCTTCTGTCAGGGGAAGGGAGGGGCATATCATATCGATAGCCGTTCACCCTCAACAAAGGCGTAAGGGAATTGGGGAAGGACTTCTGAAGAAGATCCTTAGCATCCTCTTGGAGGAGAAGGTATCGGCTATCATCCTAGAAGTTCGAAGGAGTAACAAAGCCGCAATACGTCTCTATGAGAAAATAGGCTTCAGAATCGAAGGAGTAGCCAAAGGCTATTACTCAGATGGTGAGGATGCCTTCATCATGCGATATAATATATCCCGAGAAAACGGAGGGATCTTCCGAAATGAGGGAAATCCTTAGTTTTGCTTAGAACCTTCACGTTCGTACTCGCTTTCTTTCCTATGGCGAACGAAAAAGAAAAGGAGGAAGGGCATTTGTCCATGAAGACGATCTTGAATTTCCTTTCTATTGGGCTTTATCTCACGAATACCCCATGCTTACGATGTGCCCTCATAAGGGCTAGAAAAGCGAAGCTTTAAGGTAGCCTATAAGATCTATAAGTTGGAGCTAGAAGATCCGTGGTTGCCGAAGAAAGGCCGCGACCCATAAGAAGGAAGCCTAGCCCCTTCAGTAGCATCGAGTGCAAGGGATGTCCCCATAAAGGAAGCTACTACTGCTGGAGACAGTGTCCCTTCAATGCTTGGAGGACAAGAAGGGTCGAGTAAAAAACGAAAAGGAAAATAAAAAATCAATAAGCCTCGAATCCATCGAACTTTCTTTATTTTCATAGCTTCTTAATGGTCTCACATGATCCTCGTTCCAGGAGGAACTGTTTCCTCAACCGTTAGCCAATAGGGCTTTTCTCCAACGGCCGCCGCCAATAGCATCCCCTTTGATTCAATGCCGGCTATAGTTCGAGGCTTTAAGTTGGCGAGAACGACGAATTGTTTTCCAAGGAAGTAGGAGGGCGGATAGTATTCCGCTCCTCCCGCGATCATCTGCCTCACCTCCCCTCCAATGTCAACCTTAAGCTTGAGGATCTTCGTTCGACCTGGAATGGGCTGGGCTTCGATGACCCTTCCAACCCTTAGGTCAAGCTTGTTAAACTCCTCAATCGTAATAATCGGTTTCTCCATGGTAATCCCTTATTTCAATATCAGTGTCGCCATTTAACGTTTTCTAAAAATTTTCTATCTGAAAGGTCTGCCCTCGTATACCCAGATCTCCCTAAACGTACAATCCAGCACATAAGCTCCTCCTTTAAGGACATGGTAATTTTTTATTCTATTCAAGATACCAAGGATCTTCCTTCCAAAAATTCAAAGGGCTATAACCTTGAAGTTTTTATAGCCCTTCCTTTCCCCCATTCCATTCTACCATTCGACTATTAAGGATGCCCTATTATTAATTTCTGAGGGGGTTCTGTATGGTTAAGGTATTAGTTTCCTTCTATTCAAAGGGTGGGAACACAGAGAAGATGGCTAAGGCTTTAGCCGAAGGTGCCAAGGAAGTCGAAGGTGTCGAGGTTGAGTTGAAAAGGGTGGAGGAGACGGGGCTTGAGGACCTTATATCCGCTGATGCCATAGCCCTTGGCTCCCCTACCTATTATGGGCTACTTGCGGCTCCTGTGAAGAGGCTCCTGGACGAAAGCGTGAAGATTCATGGAAAACTTGAGGGAAAAGTTGGAATAGCCTTTACTACCTCTGGAGGTACAGCCACAGGAGCCGAAACAACGCTCCTCTCAATCCTTCAAGCTTTCCTGGTCCATGGGATGATCGTTCAGGGAGATTCCAAGGATAAGCACTATGGACCTGCTGCCACCGGAACTCCAAATGCCGAAGATCTAAGGCTTTGTAAGGAAAGGGGGCGCAACATTGCCCTTCTAGCCCTTAAGCTATCTAGAAGCTAGCGCAAATCGCAGGCGTAAGAAAGATTTGATGGCGACAGCTATGGAACATTTCTTCAAACCATCGAAATACTACCTGACTTTCGGTCCCAACGAGCCAGCCTACCATGTGAAGCCAGGCGACATCTTGGTAGCTCCGACCGTCGATGCCAGGGGTTACGATTCGAGGGGGATACAGATCCCTGAGAATGCAAGGCAAAGAAGTCCCTCCACAACCTTCTGCCCATCGAATCCCTTAGTTGGACCCTTTTATGTGGAAGACGCAGAGCCTGGCGATGCGTTAGTCGTAAAGATTGAACGAATAGCCCTGAATCGCCCCATGGCATGGTCAAGGATCAGGGCAAACTTCGGTTCCTTCACCGAAGAAGTACCGGGGAAGCGCTTCCTCCTGAACGAGCCCCTTGAGGAAAGGCTATTTGAATGGTCCCTTGACCTTCGAAGGAACGTAGGAATCCTAAACCTTCCGAAGAGCAGAATAGGAAAGGTTGAGATCCCCCTCCATCCTTTTTTAGGTTCCATAGGGGTTGCCCCAAGGTTTGGGAGGGTTGAAACAGCCCTAACACCTGGAGAGTATGGTGGAAACATGGACTGCATTGAAACTAGGGAGGGAGCTACCCTATATTTCCCAGTGTTTGTAAAGGGTGCCTACTTGGCATTTGGGGATGTCCATGCTGCCCAAGGGGATGGAGAAATTTGTGGTGTAGCCCTAGAAACCACGGCTGAAGTAAGGCTTCGCCTCGATTTGATGAAAGGTAAGGAGATTGAATGGCCAAGGATTGAGGATGAAGACTGGATCATGGTGGCGGGAAGCTCCAGGCCTCTCATGGAAGCCTTCAAGATTGCCCATTATGAACTCCTCAATTGGCTTGTAAAGGACTACGGCTTTGATCGCTGGGAAGGCCTTCAGCTCCTATCTCAAGTAGGTAGATGCCGAATAGGGAATGTTGTCGATCCATTCTACACAGTGCTAGCAAAGTTTCCAAAGAGATTCCTTCCCTAAGAGGTCAAAGGGAAGGCTGAGTTTGATCGAAAATCATGGAGGAAATTTTTCCAAGAAAAATCATTTATATGATACACCTCCAAGAATTTTCCCTTCTTTCCTCTAGGCCAGGTATTGGCAAATTCAAACGTGATGCTCCTCAAATCGCTATAGCCTCTCCAATCCATAGCTGCCGTCCATATTCGATATTATTATCTGCCGATTCAAATGACGAAGCCAAGGTCTATTCCGAAGGTGCCATATGGAAAAGATGAAAAGGGTTTCTCTACTCGCCTTCTACATCAGATTGCCTTACCTACCTAGAGGAATTAATTTTAAGTTTTTTCGTCTATGAGATTTCCTTTCTGAAAAAGGATGCGATAAGCTTTATTAGGAAACTTTATAAATGTAGATATTGGTAGAGCTTCCTTGAGCGAGGAAAAAAATATAGCTCAAAAATCTCGCTTTGGGAGGGACTACTTAGCGTCAGAGTACGCAAAGCGCTTACCCCCAGATAATCTTGAGGAGATCCTTAAGAGGACTCAGATACAAGAACAAATTCAGGGTTCCCAGGGAATATATTCAAATCTTTTATCCAAACCCATGATCACATCTTATAAGAGCTATTTGGAAGCACTCAAAGCCAAGAGAGCTAGAGGAATTGTTTCGATGATGGGTTAAGCCCTACGAGTTACTTCTCCAGCCTAGAGGCTTTTACCGTTTACACAAGGTCAAGAAGTTAAAAAAGATAAACAGAATTTGGAGAGTCTCAGACTTCCTTTCATGAATTTTCCGTGGAGGCTTTATCCCCTCATCTCTTCGCCCCTAAGGAGGAATGCCCGTACGTCATATCGTCCGGGGCGCTCGACGGGAAGGTGCCCAGAATCGATCATCAAATCGAGGGGAGAAAGCCTCGTGTGCACAAGGCGACATGAAGGATCGAGGGGGGAGCCTATGGGCTGAAGTTTCACGCATTCATGCATCCTAGCCGATTCATAGATCGCCATGACTATCTCCACAGCCGCCCGACCATTCTCAGCCTTCCCCCTATGCTCGACTTTTCCTTCTATCCAGTCTATTAGCTCCCTAGCTTGGGCTATGAAGGGATCTTCCCCCTTCGGCTCTAGGATCTGCCATCCAGCAGTTTTGGAGTCTAGGAGGCGAATCATCCTTTCATCGACTTCCATGATTCCATCGGAGCCTAGGAAGATGGCACCCATTCCCTTCAGAGTACTTGGCCATAAAAGCTCTTGGATGAGGATGGCTACGGTGCCATTCTCGAAGTACATGACCGCCTCGGCGCACTCTTCGATTCTTATCGATCTTTCATGACGATCGCTCTTGCGCTGGATGTTTCCCATAACCCACAAGGCCCTTGGATCTCCCAAAATGTAGCGTATGAAGTCTATGGAATGGGTCGCATCGTTAAGAAGTCCTTGATTCGTCCCGCTGCAGAAAACAAGCCTTGGTTTTCCGATGGCTCCTTGGGCGATGAGCCTTTTGGCCTCGTTGAAGGAGGCGTTGAATCTTCTCTGATGCCCTATGGCGAGCTTCACGTTATTCCTCTGGGCAGCGATCATCATTTCATCGCATTCCATCATGTTCGTTGCCATGGGCTTCTCGCATAGAACTGCCTTTGGCTTTCGGGCACAAGCAGCGATCGTCATCGGGGCATGGAGCTTATGCCATGTACAAACGCTTACAATGTCTGGCTTCTCCTTATCGAGCATCTCCCTGGCATCCGTATAGCGCCTTTCAATGCCATACCTTTCCCCAAACTCTTGGAGGGCCTCCTGAACGGGATCGGCTATAGCCACGATCTCCACCCTATTCTCAAGGGCTTTATAACCTCTGGCATGGGCATTTGCGATGCCGCCGCATCCTATGATGGCAACTCGATACTTATCAGCCATAAAGAACGCCTCTTGATGCGATTGGCTTCTCATTATAGCCATCCTGTAATTTAATTTTAAGCTAACGAATAATGAAAAACTTTGGAAAGAGAAAATAATGCCTTTATCGTGTTTCGAGACTTGCCGCCTGTTTAAAATATATCTTCCTTCCCTTCCTCTCCCTGGAGAGAAAGCCCATCCTTACAAGCTGATTTAAATAAATCGTTTCGACGCTTCTTGTCCTTCCCGTCCTTTCGGCTACTTCCTCTGCAGTCGCTTCTCCCAGTTCTCCTAAGGCGAAGAGGGTTCTCCTGAGGCTATCGGGAAGCTCTAGGGCATTCCCAAAATAGACTTGAAACCTTTGATCCCCGAGTCCGTAATCTCCTATTCTTAGGGCCCTTTCTATCCTATCGAGTCTTCTTTCGATTTCTTTAATCCTCTCGTGGAGTTCCTCCCTCGAAGTCATGGATCCTTACTTCCATACAGCCCTTAATCCGATTAGTTCTATTAACTTTTCAACTGTTATATCCTATTTAAGCTTTAAAATTTTAAGCCCCCTCGCCATCGTAGATTCGCCCTCCTTCATCGCCTATGTTATGCATCGATAATTATGCCCTTTTATTGCTAAGTTTCCTTCCTTCCTTCGCCCTCCTTTTGGGGTTGTTATGCCCTCGGCTTTTCTCAGAAAGCTTATGAAGACATTGAACAGATTATTGAACTGGGGCGAATTCGGATGAGAATAGCTCAGGACATTTATCTAATCAAATGTCCCTTTTCCACCTACTTTACTAGCGTCGTCGCTATACTAGGGGATACTATCGCCATCATAGATGCTGGAATGTCCTCTTCTCCCAAAGAGGCGATTATACCCTTTCTCAAAGGGCTAGGAAGAGATTCTAAGGAAATATCCCAAATCCTTCTTACCCATGGACACTTCGATCATTGTGGAGGTGCGAAGGTGGTCAAGGACCTTTCTGGCGCTGAGGTTCTGGTTCATGAAGCCGATAGAGGTTTCGTAGAAGATCCAGGACTCATGGACCGTGAGTTACATAGAAGGTTTCCTGATCTATATCCTGAACTCGGTAAGCCTACCTTCGAAGCCATATCCGTGGATAAGGGATTAAAGGAGGGAGATCGTCTAATCCTAGGCGGCCATGAGTTCGAAGTCCTGCATACGCCGGGACATTCCCCCGGATCCATCTGCCTTTTGGAACGAAACCTGGGGCTTTGCATAGCCGGTGACTCGATACAGGGAAGGGGAGAGAGGCGTCCCCTATTATTCCACAGCGCCTCAGCTTATGCGGACTCCATGAGGAGATTATCGATGGAGAATCCGCATTCCATCGTTTTGGGACATCCATTTCCTCCCTTAAAGGAAGCCTTCTTGGAAGGGGAGGCTGCCAAAAGGCATGTAGAGGAAAGCCTCAAGGCCATCGAGGATCTGAAAGGAAAGGTCCTTGAAGTTTTGAAAGAACATGGAGCCCTAAGCATCCAAGGGATCCAAGGAAGAATTGAGGGAATTCAGGGTATCTCCATTGGATGCATACTCGAGGACTTCCTTCGCGAGGGAATTGTCGAGAGGAAGGGACTTCTCTGGTCCCTTAGGACTTCATAGGTTTTTAGAAGAAAAAAGAAAAAGCTTTTGAAAAGAGAAAGAAAAGGGAAAATAAAAAAGAGGTGGACGGGCTAAATCTTAAATTCCTTAGCCCTTCCGTAGCGGGGGCTCCAATACAGGTATTCGCGTCCTGGCTCAACCTCGGGTAAAGGCTTCTTGGGAGGATGTTTAAGGGCCTCCTGAACATTAAGCTCAACCCCCAAACCTGGCTTGTCAGGCACCTCAATGTAACCATCCTTCACTTCCAAGGGCGTTACCACGTCCTTCCGCCATGGTACATCATCCGCTATATGCTCTAGGATAAGGAAGTTAGGTATGGATGCCATGAGATGCACAGCCGCTGCTTCAGCGATAGGACCATTCGATCCATCATGGGGGGCCACTGAGATAAAATGGGCTTCGGCCATGCCACAGATTTTCTTAGCCTGCATGATGCCTCCGACCCTTGCCATGTCCGGTTGGATGACATCGACGATCTCCCGCTCTATAAGATCCTTAAATCCATATATCGTTGCCCATCGTTCCCCTGCGGCTATGGGAATGTTCACCTTAGAAGCTACCTCGGAAAGGGCTTTAAGATCCTCCGGAGGTACAGGATCCTCGTAGAATAGAAGGTCGTAGCGCTCAAGTCTCTTACCGATGTTTATGGCATCTGATGGTGACAGCCATGGGGGACCATGCATATCGATGCAGATATCAACCTCGTCCCCTATGGCATCCCGCATCTCCTTCACTGCCTTCACGGATCCTAGCCCAGTCTTGATAGCCGTATAGCCCCTTTCCACAAGCTCTAAGGCTCTCTTGGCGTTTCCTGCATGGGAATAAACCCTGATTTTTCTTCGGAAACATCCTCCAAGGAGTCTGTAAAGGGGAACCTTGAGGGTCTTCCCAAGGATATCCCAACATGCAACTTCAATACCCGTCATGGCGCCTGCGCCAACAACTCCAGTCATTCCATGACCCATGAAGGCAAGGAACATCTTCTGCCAAAGCCTTTCTATGTCTAAGGGATCCTCCCCTATGAGGAGGGGCTTCAGATCATGGATCGCCCTTTCTACCACAACAGGCCATCCTGAGGCCTCGCCCAAACCATAGATTCCCTCATCCGTGGAGACCTTTACAAAAAGCCAATTCCTCGCCCAACTGTGGAGACTTGCATCCACAAGAAAGGTTTCTACGTCCGTGATTCTCATCCCAATACCCCTTTAAGGCTTCTATCTAGGCTTTGCTATTATCTCTTTTATCTGTAGGTCAAGAAACTTCCTCGGATAGGAAGGCTTCACGACAATGGCCGTATCAGCGCCTTCTCCTGTTCCGGCGATGGATATGACCTCCTGATCGATGGGAATGAGACCTGCATCCGCCGCCATGAGGACTACCTCAATGCAGACCTTCATCCCCTGACAGAAACGGTAGAGGGTATGGGCTACTATGGCGTTGTAAGCGGTTCCACCGAGCTCTTCAGCCAAAGCGGCGTTAACATCATCTCCAAGGGCATGAATGCCAGTGAAAACCTTCACTCCTTTAGCCTTGAGAATTTCCCTTTCTTGAGGCTTCATGGTCCAGCCTTCAGCCTCATAGCCTTGGGATATCGTGACAGCCACGATGTTGCAGTCAAGATCCTTGAAGGCCTCCGCAACCTTTAGACCAGTCCTTCCATGGGTTGTAGCTACGACTATATGCCTAATTCCGAGTTCGGAAGCCCTTCTTTTAGCCGCCTGAATAGTCGCCTCTGTGTTCTGGGGACCGGGTTCCTCAAAGTATAGAATGCCCTTTTCCATTTTCCCTCAATATCCCTCCAAAATCCTCTATTGCATTCATTACTCTATATATAAGGGAATAGAACCTTCCGAAAATTCCGAGTTCTTTTTGAAGAGAGCTATTATCGTAGGCTCTATGGCACATGAAGGAAGCTGTTGCATAGAAGAAGCCATATCCTAACAGCATCTGAGCCATCCCTGAAGGCATGAAATTAATTATCGTAAATCTGCAAACATTTGACCCTTGACGGGAGGATTCTACCATCCTCTCAACGGATAAGTCTATCCTCGAATAGGTTAAAGGTTTTGAGATTAACTATAATTAACGGATCCAAAAAGAATTCCAGTCTTTAGCTAGGTTCTTAAGGCACTGTTTGTATAAAGAGTTGTCTCTGGCGCTAGGGGGAGGTGAGGAAAATATCCGTTAGGCAGCCCATTGTCGTGGTCCTAGGCCATTGGAGCCTCTAAGGTCCGGCTAGGTGGACCATGGCAAGACAACGCTGCTAGATAAGATTCGAGG
>JAGTQN010000056.1:0-6498 GCA_018396395.1 Candidatus Bathyarchaeota archaeon
AAAAGCCTAAGAATTTTGCCACAGCCTACAAACCATACAATACAAACCAACCGCCCTTCTTGAGGCTTCTTACCATCCTCCAATTTCCCATAGAAGATTAATGATTATACTTCGGAAGGTAAGGTCAAGGAATTTATATTGGCTCAAATTTTTTCCTCACCATTTCATTTCATTTCATTTCATTTCATTCCATTCTCATTCTAACTTTCCGCCTGTTTCGGAACTTTCTAGCCTCTATGCCTCTGCTAATCATTCACATCCGTGAACTGAAGCGATGCAAAAAGAATATGGCTTCCGACATTTGCCTTTATACGCATCTCGGAAGGCTTCTTAAATGCTGTCATGAATCGAATTATCTTGCAAAATCCGTAAGGCTAGCGGGATGCCAAGGCGATACGTTCCATCTCATTCTTTCTCTGTATGGCGTAGGATTTTGGGTCTCCCGCTGCTGCTGCGATGATTTCGTCTGCCAGATATTCTTCGATGGTTTTGGGGTTGGACTTTGCTCCTATCCGGGCACCCTCGACCAGAAACCTAAGGGCAAGGTTTAGCCTTCTTAGAGGCGAGATGTCGACAGACCTGAAGTAAACGACGCCTCCATAGGCTACCTTCGTGACATCCTCGCATGGTGCCGAGTTTTCTATAGCTCGCACAAGAACTTCGATGGGATTTTGAGACGTCCTCAAGTGAATGATTTCGAAGGCATTTTTCACGATCTCGATGGCTTTGGCCTTTTCCCCCCCATGTTTTCCCGGCCTCATCAACTGATTCGCTAATCTCTCGACGATAGGCGTTTCAGCCTTTCCAAAGGGCCTGTGCTCATGCCTTCCTCCTGTCCGGGGGATGTAAACAGGCTTTAGGCATATGTAGCGCTTTAAGCCAAGGTCCTCTACTTGAATTCCATCGAAGGGCCATTTCCCGAAGAGCAAGATCTTCCCGCTGGATGTTTCCATGGCCATCTCAAATCAGCCCTGAAAAACGTTAAGCTCTATTTAAACCACTCCGTGGCATAAATCGTTAAGCGCATCCTAAGACTACCCTACCTGATGGGCTTCTCAGCCTTTCCCAAGACGAGCATTTTCAGCGATACGCCATTGACGGTCGTAACCTTCCACCGAACTCCAGGGATGTCCCCCATGGACCTTCCCCTCGATCCTCCTATGCCTTCTATCACCACTTCATCATGTTCATCCACATGATTCAAGGCACCATCGCCAGGAAGGAAGGCCGTTACAACTTTTCCATTCTTTATGAGCTGAACCCTGACGCATTTCCTGACAGCACTATTTGGTTGCTTCGATTCGACTGCCACCTTCTCTAGGACTATTCCCCTTGCCATAGGAGCCCCTTCCAATGGATCAGCCTCAACATCCAGCCTAAGAAGGCGGCGCTTATAGTAACGATAACTCCACCTGAACTTTGATCGTCGCTTCTTCAAAGCCCTAGCCGCAAACTCCCCTGGCATCCTCTGGACCTCATGCCTATTGATGGTTTTAATAAAAAAGAAAGGCCTTATTTATGGTTAGCGTTCTGATCTATCGTAGATTCGCCCGATAAGAGTAATTCAAGCAATAATAACATGCTCGATACCAAAATATCGCTTAGCCAGCTGGCGTGTCTTTTCGATATTTCGACCATTCTTTCCGATGGCTATTCCCTTATCCTTAGGTTCTACAACGGCCACAACCATCTTTTCACCATTCGCCTTTTCCATCATCCTTACTTCCTTAACCTTTGCAGGGGCCAGGGAGTTTACGATCAATCTGGTCGGGTCCTCCGAATATTCGACGATTTCGATGTTTTTCCCCGTAAGCTTCCTCAAGAGTTTCACGTTCATCCCGTTTTTTCCGATGGCTGCGCTTATGGCTCCAGGCCTCACTACAAAGATCAGTCTGTTCATTTTGTTATCGATGATACAGTCTTGGCATGGGGCATTGGTTATGCTCTCCAGGAGGGATATTAATCCCATCTCTTCGGAAGTTAGCTTAATCTTGCTCAACCTTCGGTTCCTCCATGAGGCTTAGGATATTCGAATCTCCAGGCTCCCTAACAGCCAAAGCAGAAACAGGAAAGCGCTTTCCCGTAGCCCTTCCGAGATCCAGACTACTCCCTCTATAGGCGTAAGTATGGATGCCGGCCATCTTGGCACTTTCTTCGATGGCCCTCCTAATTTCCATAGGACAATTGGAGGCTATTATAATAAGCCTTGCCCTTTTTCCCATCGCCATGGCAAGGGCCCTCTTTGCACCAAGGGTTACACGCCCAGTCCGAACAGCGTTTAGTATAGCCCTATCGAGCTCTAGGCGTTCCAATTCATGCTCACCCAATTTCCTCGCTCTTTTCATCCGATGGAGCCATCATGCCAGAGGGACTCATGTATATGTCCACAAGCCCCGTTCCTATGGGCATATCCTGCCCCACGATGATATTCTCTGTAACTCCCTTCAGTTCATCGATATCCCCGCTAGCGGAGGCCTTCACTATATTTGGCACCGTTATCTCGAAGGCTGCCTTTGCAAGGGTACTCGTTTTTTCTCCAGATACCCCATGGCGCCCTATCTGGCGCAATTCTCCTGTCTGGGTCATAATATCAGCGACGAGCATTATATGCCTAATATCCACATCCATTCCGCCCCCTGTACCTTCGAAGACTTCCTTCGCCTCCTTGATGATGGCATTCCTAGCTGCTTCTATGCCTAAGACCTCCTGGATCTCGTAAAGGTCGTTGGTATAGGTCTTTGAAGGATCGACTCCAGGAATTTGAATAACCTTTGCAAGGTTGGACCCATCAGTTTGGATGAACCAGCCCTTGTAGTCTTCCCCATCCTCCCAAACGACTTGGGTCCTGTTGATGCCGGGAATGCCCTTCACGTAGCAATTGACAACTCTGGTTCCAAGCTTCCTTAGGCCCCCTTCCTCCATGATATCTTGGGACTTAATCTTTAGAATTCCTCCTTCTATGCTCACGGATGTTCTAGGAATCTGTATGGCTTCCATCAATTGCTCATAGGTTATGCCTCTGGCTTTCATAGCTTCCTCATCGAGTTCTACCCATACGGAGTTTTCCTCTAGGTTCACGCTGTATTGGGCGGTCTTCATAAGGTCCTTGACCTTCGTATGAACCATATCTTGGGCGATCCGTAATGCCTTCTCCCTATCCTTCCTGTGTTCTTCATCAAGCCTTATCGTCATAATAGGCCTCGAAGGCCTACGCCTCGCATCGACGATTTCGATAAGTCTTGGAAGCCCTATCGTAACGTCCATTTCCCTAACGCCAGCGAAGTGAAAGACCCTTAGGGTCATCTGGGTCCCAGGTTCTCCTATCGACTGGGCGGCTACGATTCCTGAAGCCTCACCAGGCTCAACCTGGGCGATCTCATACTCCTCAACCGCCTTATCGATGACAGCTTTGGCGGCTGAGGATGATAATTGGGCGCTCAAGATGGTCGATCTTAACTCCTCTATAAGAAGGGGTGGCAGCCTATCCTCAAAAGCCTTCAATTCTTCCTCCAAGGACTCGGGGGTGATGGGTTTCCCCCTCGTTCCCCGCCCCTTTATTCTATCGACAAGTCTCTGAACATTAACAGCCTTTCCATGATCGCTCTTAGCCGGATCGACACCATCTTCGCCATACTTAAACTGGACGATATTACCATCCGTATCCCTTACTGTCCCATCGTACTCGACCTTTAGGAAGCCGAGGGCATGAATAAGCCTTCGCTGCATATAACCACTCTGCTGGGTTCTTACAGCCGTATCGACGAGGCCCTCCCTTCCTCCCATGGCATGGAAGAAGAACTCCGTAAGGGATAAGCCCTTATGAAAACTGGATTTGATGAAGCCCCTTGCGGATGGGCTTTGATCCCCCCAATCGAAGTGGGAAAGGGTTCTGCCTCTATAGCCCAGTGGAATCCTGCTCCCCCTTACGTGTTGTTGCCCTAGGCATGCAGTCATATGCCCTATGTTTAGGGCGGTGCCTCTTGCTCCAACCCTAGTCATGATGGCGCCTTGGTTATCCATACCGAAGCAAGATTCAGCAATTCTATCGCATCGCTCCCTCGCCTTCGAAAGCTCATTCATGATATGAAGGTCTAAGGATTCCTCCAAGGATTTTCCTGGGACTCTTTGGAGGGCGCCAAGCCTATAGGCTTCGATGAGGCGCCTCGTTGAGCCTTCAGCTTCTTCGAGAATAGCTCCAATCTTTTCCTCAGCTTCCTTGGGGATTTCGAGCTCATCTATGGCATAGCTGAAGCCCCTCATGTTTATGAAACTATTCAGGATTCGGCAGAGTTTATTCAGGAAGTCTTGGGCAAAGGCGGATCCATACTCCTTTACGATTCTATGATATAGGCTATCAGGCCTTTCAGCTCCTATGGAGTTCCTATCTATGATGCCTCTCCTTAAGACTCCATCCCGAACCTCCACGATACCATCCACAGGGCATTCTTCATCCAAGGTGGTATGTCGGTGCTTGCAAATGCTAGCCTTTCCGATGAAGTTGAAATCCTTAGGAAGTAAAAGGCTGAAGATCTGCTTCCCGCTCCATAGAGGCTCAGGATGGCTTCGGATAGGCGGAGGGATCTCGCCATCATAGTCCATTTCCGCTAAGAGCCTTCCCACCTCGCTCTTCGTCAGGAAGGTATCATTCCTCGTAAGAAGATAGGAAGCCGTTAGGAAGTCCCTGGTAGCTCCTATGATGGGCGCACCATACCTGGGCGATACGATCTGGTTCTGAACCTGCATGAGGAGCCTAGCCTCAGCTTGGGCCTCTTCTGTCTGGGGGATGTGAAGGTTCATCTCGTCCCCATCGAAGTCCGCATTGTATGGAAGACAGACGGCTAAATGAAGCCTGAAGGTCTTGAAGGGGAGGACCCTAACCCTATGGGCTATGATGGACATCCTATGGAGGGATGGTTGACGGTTGAAGATGGCGATGTCCCCATCCTTGAGGTGCCTTTCCACTATAAAGCCGGGCTTAAGGTCTTCAGCAATCTTCTGGCGCTCAGCCACGAACTCAAGCCTCACCCTCCTTCCATCAGGCCGAATGACATAAACGGCGCCCGGATAGTTTTCCGGTCCATTCTTTACGAGTTCCTTCATCTCCTCAAGGTTCCAGGCCGTAACTTTCTCTGGAATCGTGAGCTTCTTGGCCACTTCGATAGGAACTCCAACCTCATCGACATTCAGGTTTGGATCTGGAGAGATGACAGTTCTCGCACTGAAGTCAACCCTCTTTCCTGAAAGGTTCATCCTGAACCTTCCTTCCTTTCCCTTGAGCCTCTGGGATAGGGTCTTTAAGGCCCTTCCCGACCTGTGCCTTGAGGGTGGAATTCCAGATGTTTCGTTGTCAAGGTAGGTGGTCACATGGTATTGAAGGAGTTCAGAAAGCTCCTCCTTTATGAGTGTAGGTGCACCGCTTTCGATGCACTCCCTAAGGCGTTGATTGATTCGGACGATGTCGACGAGCTTATGGGTTAGATCATCCTCAGACCTTATTCCCGATTCGAGGGTTATGCTCGGTCTCACATAGACTGGAGGAACTGGAAGGACCTGAAGAACCATCCACTCCGGTCTTGCTGATGTGGGATCATAGCCCAATAGCCTTAGGTCCTCGTCGGGAATGCGTTCTAGCCGCGTCCTTATCTGGGCAGCCTCAAGGGTGATGGAGCCCCCCGTTTCGAGACTCTCTTGGAAGGTTGTGGGCTTTAGATATTGAATGGGATATTGGGGTCTTCCACAATGGGGACAATCTGGGTTCTTCTTCGCCTCCCGCTTTACATGTTCGAAGAAGGTCTTGGGAATCTCTCCTGAGGATTCCCTATAAGCCTCCATCTGCTCCTTGAATTCCTGGATCTTCTCATCTGGTAGAAGGATTCGACCGCAATCCCTACAAGTGACCGTCAGGAGCTCATGAATGATCTTGGCGAAGCCTACATGAACCACAGGAACCGCTAGCTCGATATGCCCGAAATGCCCTGGACAGGTTGCGGCCGTATTTCCACATGTCCTACAACGCTGCCGAGGCTCTAGGGTTCCCAACCTTCCATCCATCAAGCCTCCTGGGATGGGGACTCCATCCTCATCGTAGGTATCCGCCGTCTCTATCTCGACGACGGACATCTTCCGAATATCGGAGGGG
Source organism: Candidatus Bathyarchaeota archaeon (assembly GCA_018396395.1). Taxonomy (GTDB): domain Archaea; phylum Thermoproteota; class CALKCG01; order B24; family JAGTQN01; genus JAGTQN01. The sequence continues at coordinate 6,140 of JAGTQN010000056.1, forward strand.
CTGAGGATACCAAACTTAATGGCTGATATCTGTCTTCCAACTTCCTCTGTTACACTCATCGCCATTCTCAAACCCCCTCCTTCACGAGGATGCGGGGAGCTATACACATGCTCATAAGCTCTTGGAGAAGAAGCTTGAAAGCATAGGACATCACAATCGGAACGATACGGGCATCATCCCCGCACAAGGGACATACGTATCTTCTCCTTCGGAAGTCGTAGAAGCCAAGGAAGCCGCATCTATTACAGACGAAGGTTGTAAACTTGTCAGATTCTTCGAGCATCCTATCCCTAAGGAGCATGGCAGCCCCATGTCCTATAAGGCAGTCCCTCTCCATTTCGCCAAACCTTAAGCCCCCT
>JAGTQN010000056.1:6513-7410 GCA_018396395.1 Candidatus Bathyarchaeota archaeon
TCAGTAGGCTGCCTCGTCAACATCTGGACTTGGCCCCTAGCCCTAGCATGCATCTTATCGGAAACCATGTGATGAAGCTTCTGGATGTATACGATACCCACGTATATGTCCGCCTCAAATTTCCTCCCAGTCCTGCCATCGTACATGACCTCCCGGCCGCTATACCGGAAGCCCCTTTCCATGAGCATCTTCCTAAGGGGCTCCTCTCCCTCATTTTCGAAGGGAGTAGCATCGACAGGCCTTCCTGTGAGGGCAGCTACCTTTCCCGCAAGGCTTTCCAAGAGTTGTCCAACGGTCATCCTTGAAGGTATGGCATGGGGATTTATTATTACATCCGGTACGATACCATCTTCCGTAAAGGGCATGTCCTCTTGGGGATATATCATGCCTATGACTCCCTTCTGTCCATGTCTAGAGGCAAACTTATCCCCAAGTTCTGGAATTCTATTCGAACGAACCTTTACTTTCACAAGCTTGCTTCCCTGGGAAGTTTCTGTAAGGATGACAGTATCTACGGTGCCTACTTCGAAGGGTCTTAGGGAGATGGAGGTGTCCCGGTTCGAAGGTCCTTGGGCCTCGAATTCCTTATACTCCTCCATGAACCTTGGAGGACTCGTGCGCCCTATGAGAACATCGCCTCCAACAACATCGCTTTCAGGACTGATGATGCCATCAGGTTCTAGAAGCCTATAGTATCGGTCTCCCCTATATCCCCTTATGTTCAAATTCGGTACTTCAAAGGCATCCTTCTGCCCTCCCATGTACTGCCGGCATTCTCCCTCATAGATCCTGAAGAAGCTGGAGCGGGCTAGTCCCCTATCGATGGAAGACTTGTTGAAAACCATGGCATCCTCCATGTTATATCCTCCGAAGGATAGGAGGGCCACAACACAGTTT
>JAGTQN010000056.1:7432-11184 GCA_018396395.1 Candidatus Bathyarchaeota archaeon
ATCCCAAAACCTCCATGGGTTTTGTGCGGACAAGGGGTTTTTGGGGGTAATGGAGAAGGTGCCCTCGCGTATCCGGCCTGTAAAGGTAATTGGTGGCATAGAGGCCTAAAGCCTGCTTTGCCATAGCGGCCTCATAGCTGTTCCTCGGAGCGTGGTTGTGTTCAGCGTAAGGTATTAGGGAAGCACATATGCCCAGAATCGCATGGTGGCAGATCTCTAGGTGGGTTGTTCTAGGCGTGATATGGGATTCATCGATGGCAATGAGGGCATTCTCCTCCTCGTCTGCATCCAGATACTCTATGACTCCTTTCCTAATGAGGTCGTCCCATGAAAGCTCTCCCCGCCTTAGTCCTTCGATTTCCTTTGGGTCGAGGACTGGTTTTCCGTTTTCAACGATGATAAGGGGCCGTCTGCATCGATTGGCATCGCAGTTTATCCGAATTTCACGACTATCTTCATAGTGGGCTACATTGACCTCTGGACTTATCTTCCCTTCCCTTCTAAGCTTCCTTAGGCTCGTGACGAGAAACTCAGGGTTGAGGGTATACCCAAAAAGGGTACCATCGATCAATATCCTCGTCCCCTTTGCCCTTACCTCCGCATCAGCCTCCTCCACAGGGATATATCCAAGCCCCAACATAGCCGCCTTTATTTCCTCAGGATTGGCTGAAACCGATATGGATGCCATAAGGGATAGGTTTTTCACGAGACCGCAGTTACTACCTTCAGGGGTTTCGTTGGGACAGAGTCTCCCGAAATGGGTTGAATGGAGGTCCCTTGCCTCGAAGTTTGGTTGACTTCTGCTCAAGGGGGACTGGAGCCTCCTCAGGTGGCTTATCGTCGATATGAAGTTCGTCCTATCGAGGAGCTGGGTTATTCCAACCTTTCCCCTTCCCCAATTTCCCGTGGCTAGAGCGTGGTTAATCCTCTCTGTCACGATGCCAGGCCTGACGGCTAAATAGGGGAAAACAGTCTTCCGAAGGTTGAGCTTCTCGAGTTGGTACACCATATCCTTAACAAGATCCTTGAAGACACTTCTGAAAAGATCCGATAGGAGCTGCCCAGCCAGCCTTATACGCTTGTTTGCGTAATGATCCTTATCGTCCTCAGGGCGAAGGCCTAGCCTGAGTTCAATCACCTTTAATGCCATATCCGCCAGGTATCGGGCTTTATCGATACGCCTATCAGGAGTTCTTCCAAGGTGAAGAAGGAAGTTGCTGTCGAGGATTTTGTTCGCCTTGGCTATGCGCCTTTGCTCATCCTGTCCGAAGGCAACCCTATTACCGATGAACATGATGGCCTCGTCGATCGTGTAGACGCTCGAGGCCTTTTCGAAGGAAGGTTCAAGCCATCTTTGGATCTCTGGCTGCGTAGAAACCATTTCAGCAATCTTGTCATCCCTTTCGATACCAAGGGCCCTCATGAGGATTACAAAGGGAATCTCAGTCGGAACACCGGGTATCGAAACGTAAAGGGCGCCGTCGGACCTCATGCGAATCTCGATTCGGGTCCTGAAGCCAACCGTAGAGGAGAATACCTTAGCCCGATAAACAGGACTTGATCCGCTTCTATCGATGTCTACTAGGATGCGGTTTGGAGCGAGATCCTCAAGGCCCACGATGACCCGTTCGGATCCGTTTATGATGAAGTATCCTCCAGGATCCTCCGGATCCTCCTTTGCGCGGAGGAGTTCCTCCCTTGTTGCGTTGGTGAGGAGACATATCGAAGATTTCAGCATAACGGGAAGATCTCCAATCCAAACCGTTTCAGTGGGTTGCTCTCTTCCATCTAGGACAAGGGTCATCTCAAGGAAGAGGGGAGCTGCATAGGTCAGATTCCTAAGGCGGCATTCCATAGGATAGATTTCATGCTCAGATCCGTCGACCTCTGTAACCCTTGGTGGTTTTATGTATACTTTCCCGAACTTTATGAAAATGGAACCCTTCTCGGAAGGAACCTCGACCTGTCCGATTTCATCTATGATTTCTTGAAGCCCACGATCGATAAATTCATTGTAGGAGTCGAGGTGCTGTCTCGCTAGACCCTTCTCCCTGAAGAAGGCTTCCATGAGGGTCCATAAGTCTTCCCGGGAATACAATCCTATACTCCCCATAAATATGAGCCTCCGATCATTCAGTTACATACCTATACGCGTAAGCTATACCTGCCCTTGAGCTCTTCCTCACAACCATAACGATGTCCCCTGGCTTGGCTCCAATGGCCTGAGCCGCTGGATCGGAAGCCTTAATCTTAGGAAGTTGATAAGGCTTTACTCGATACTTCCTAAGGACTTCGTCAGCCTCCTCTTTAGTCAACAACTTGTGCTCAGGCACGAGGTTGTGCTCGAGTACATTGAAGCGCTTTCTTTCAGACATTCCCATCCTCAGAGAAGAGCGTAATTTTAGAGGGCTAGAGAAAGAGATTAATTCTGGTTAATAAAGATTGCTAAGTTTAACGTTATCCTAAGAAGCCAGGATGAACTTTTGGAATTACGGTTTGATGAGACGCCTCATCAGTCGAAATCGTAGGCATCTCGTTACTCGATTTCTAATTTACATAACTCGGATGGAATCCTTTCGCCTTCCCATCCTAGAGCCTTCCATATTTTTTCAAGATCTCCAGCACCCTATCGATGGGTATTCCTTCCCTTTTATTAAAATCTCTGCCAACCATAGTTTCAGCCATAAAGAGGGCATTCAGGGCAGCCTCTTCAGTTGCCTCTACCGCTGCCCTGAAGACTAGGTCCAGATAGCCCTCCTCCCTTAGAAATCGCCCCTTTTCTACCCTTGGAATTCTAAAGGCTTCCTGAAGGCTCCTTCTACTAGTCGTGAAACCTATGGCGTAATCTCCGCTTCCTACATTCCCATAGTGCCCTAATCTTGCAATGCCTAAAAAGGTCCTTCTCAGGACCTTCCAGAGCTGGCGTGACGTAAGTTCCAAGTCCGTAGCCATAATAATGATTACGGAACCTCTTGCATCAGAGCCCTGGGTATGGGTGCCTATGAGCTCCTTCCCTACGGGTACTCCATCTACCCTTAAGTCCTCCATGCGTCCGCAGTTTAGCTGGACGAGAATGCCCAGGGTAAAATAATCTGTCTTTCTGGATGCAGTTCCTATGCCTCCCTTAAAGCCAAAGGCAGACATGGGAGTTCCTCCTCCAACGTTTCCCTCGGGAACGACACCCATCCCCTCTGGACTTCTAGCCATATCTAGGGCTTCGAAGACATGGTTTCTCCTAACATGACGTCCAATGGAATCGTTAAGAAAGCTTCCATTCGTCTCCCCAACGACAGGGTTTATCGAAGGGGCATTAACGCCATAAATCTCGTACATGTATGAAACAAGGCAATCAGCTACGATCCAAGTGTTAAGAGTATCCGTTAGGAGAATAGGCGTCTCTATGGTTCCCATATGGGCGATTTGAAGAAGTCCTACGGATTTCCCATAGGCGTTGAAGACATCCACCGCTGCAACAACCTTCTCATCGTAGGGATTGCCTTGATGTGGGACGATGGCAGTTACACCAGTCCTTACTGGGCCTTCTCCAATCTTCAGGGGGCCCTCCCCACGGATGATGGTCGAATGACCTACTCCAACACCCTCAACATCCGTTATTGCATTAAGTCTCCCTGCCTCGAGGCTTCCTATGGTAATACCTATCTCGCAGGCCCTCCTTCTCCCTCCCATGGAATTCACCATACAAGCTTGCCTCTATCTTTTTTCTTATTTCTTTCCTTCCTTCCTTCATTTCA
>JAGTQN010000052.1 GCA_018396395.1 Candidatus Bathyarchaeota archaeon
GAAGCCAAGGAAACCATCGGCATCTTAACCACCAGTATGGAAGGGTGGAGGGATCTAGAAACAATCCCCAAGGACCCATTCCAAAGGGCAAAGGATTCCCACCTCCTATTCCTCAGATTTCTTTTCCCCGAGTTTCCTCAGCTCCTCGATTCAGGCATCTATGCCCTTTAGCTCATCTTCTAAGTCCTTTTTATAAGCCCCAAGGAAAGCCAGCTCTTCTTCCGGGGAAGGGGGAGCATATGGTATGGGTGGATAGCCATAAACCGTATATGCGTAGTAAGGTTGCCATTGTCCTTGGGTTCCAGGCTTTTGGCGAAGGGCCTCTAGCCTCTTCCTTGTAGCCTCCAGCTGGGCTTCGACGGCCTTCGCCTGCTGATCGAGCATTTGGATCTCCTCCTTAGTTAGAGGGGCTCTGGCAGGAGCTAAGGGAGGAGCTAGGGGCGATCCTGCACCCATGCCCTGTCCCAGCCATTGGCGGAATTGGAGCAATAGGCCGCTTGATAGGATCCATTCGGCCTTTGGCGATAACCCCGTCGGAGACCTACCAACCCAGCCAGGAGAATAGCCAAACTTAATCCAACCTGGCTGGGTTGGTAGGTCTTTAGCTCATCTTCTAAGTCCTTTTTATAAGCCCCAAGGAAAGCCAGCTCTTCTTCCGGGGAAGGGGGAGCATATGGTATGGGTGGATAGCCATAAACCGTATATGCGTAGTAAGGTTGCCATTGTCCTTGGGTTCCAGGCTTTTGGCGAAGGGCCTCTAGCCTCTTCCTTGTAGCCTCCAGCTGGGCTTCGACGGCCTTCGCCTGCTGATCGAGCATTTGGATCTCCTCCTTAGTTAGAGGGGCTCTGGCAGGAGCTAAGGGAGGAGCTAGGGGCGATCCTGCACCCATGCCCTGTCCCAGCCATTGGCGGAATTGGAGCAATAGGCCGCTTGATAGGATCCATTCGGCCTTTGGCGATAACCCCGTCGGAGACCTACCAACCCAGCCAGGAGAATAGCCAAACTTAATCGAACCTGGCAGACCTGTTGCGTAGTACATCCGTCTCCATCGATATCCCATATCGCATCACCTTAGTAGCCATAGGGTGGATAGTAACCATACCAGCCAGCCCAGTATGGTGTTCGAAAGCCTAGGTGTCCATAGATTCCATAGCCAATCCATGGGAAGGGGCCAGGATAGCCATAGATCCCCATGAGGAATGGGTTAGAGCCACCAGCATGCTCCCCTTCCCTATAGCCATCCAGGCCTCTGCCAAGGCGGCAGATAACTGAAGGGTCCTCGACCAGGCCATGGACCCCACCAGCCTAGACTACGCCAACCAAATCCCCTACAAGCCATACATGCCACCCGATGAAATGTGTGCAATCGCACAATATAAATTTTTTGCAAAAGCACAAAAATCTCTAATCCTTCTGAGCTTAACTATGCGAGTTTTTCATCCTTCTTTTCTTATTTCATCATTTCTCGCCCTTAGTTAGGGAAGGTCTCGGTATATGGAGCCATTCGCCATTTTGAACATTTTAGGAGCTTAGGCTTCTAGAAAGAAGATATCACAAGCTCCCTACCTTCGATGAGCATGGCCCCAACCTTTTTCCTGGCGCTGTTCAGGCAACGCCAAACCGTTCCCCTCGAAACGCCCATGCGCTGGGCAGCCTCTTCCTGGAGGAGTCCCTCATAATCCACGAGACGGAGGGCCTCAACCTCGTCTGGAGTTATGAAAATTGGCTCCTTAATCTGTGGCTGGGTACCATTCCTCCATATGGGGATGAAGCGGTTTGCCGGTAGCTGTGACGATAGAATTCTAGGCTTCATAGGGCGGCCAGGGCCTGCGCCTCTTTGCCAACGCCATCGATAGCCCATATTTTTGTTCAAAAGCACAAATCATTTAATTAAGTTTTCTCTCAGCCATCCCCAGAAAGGGATAGGTCGATCTGAAGTTCAGAGGCCTTTGCCAATATTCCCTTCCAGACAGCCTCCTCCAAGGGTATGCCCTTCTTAAGCCTCTCTTCCCTTAGCCTTTGGGCCCTTTCACCTGGCATGAGGATCTCTTCAAAGCCCTCCGCCTTCCTCGAGGACTTTACGGTTTCGATGAATCGATCAACCCTTGCCTTAAATTCATCGATGGGACAGAAGGCATCTACTTTTATCGCCGCGGCAAGAAGGCCTGAGCCTTTATTCTCGTGGCTACAGCCCGAACCAGCCAAGGCTCCTCCAAGGATTTCTATCACAATACCTAAGCCTGAGCCTTTATGGCCTCCGAAGGGCAGGAGGGCTCCAATAACGCCCATGGGTCCATGAAGATCCGCAGGATCCGTGCTAGGTCTACCTTCCTTGTCGATGATCCAGCCTATTGGAATTCGTTCGCCCTTCAATCTTGCTAACCTCACGGTCCCTCCGGAGACGATGCTTGTAGCCATATCTAGGACTATGGGCCTTGCTTTCCCTGCAGGAATGGCTATGGATAGGGGATTCGTACCCATGAGGGGATCTATGCTTCCATAGGGTGCTACTCCTGGATAATCGTTGCAAAGGACCAAGCCTATCATATCCCTGGCTAAGGCTAGGGAGGCATACTCACCAAGCCTTCCAACATGATTGCAGTTGTGGGCTGCCACGAGACCTATGGCATAATTTTGAGCCTTATCAAGGGCTATACGCATAGCCTCCCTTGCCGTAACCTGACCGAAGCCCCATCTTCCATCCAGTATGGCGGTTGTGGGGCCTTCCTTTAAAACAATAGGTCTTACCCCAGCCTTGATTCTACCATTCCTAAGCCAATCTGTATATTGACCAAGCCTCATCAGCCCATGGGTTTCGTGACCGCATAGGTCAGCCTCCACGAGGCTCTCCGCTACAAGGTGGGATTCCTCCCTAGTAGCTCCAGCCCTTTCCAAAAGACTAGCCGCGATTTTCATAAGGTCCTTAGCCCTAAAGGTCGGCATAGACTTCAAGCTCCCCAAGACTCTTGGGACATAAAGCCTTAAACCTTCTTTTTGGCCTTCAAAGCCTAAAAATCGGCATTCTAGGGGTTGGAATTATTCTTCAGAAATCTTCGGATGAATCGTTATGGAAGGTTCACGATGCTTCTATTCCTATGCGTTCTATTCTATGGCATAGGATTAGAATTGATCATTATGGGGCCGGTGGGATTTTCATGACGCATAGCGTCATTTTGAACCCACGATCTCCAGCGTTCTGGGCTTAAAGCTCCCCAGGTTCCCCGCTTAAGCTCTGAGATCCTCTTGGTGGTCTTTGGACCTAGACCAAGCTGAACGACGGCCCCTGACTTCATGGGTGCTATCCTTCTATTTAATCGTTCTCATCCTTCTAAGGATGGGTTAAATCCTATGAAGGCAAAAATCGCATATTTACGTTGCGATATGGTATCGTTATGGAGGGAAATCTATGACCATAGAAAGAAAGGAACGTTTCATAAGGGTTGGAATGGTGGCCTGTGGCGGGCCTTCTTCCACAACCCATGCTCCAATATGGGGGCCGATTATAAACGCCACTGAGGGACGAGTTAGGATGACAGGGATGATCGTAACCCATGTTTGGGATATTAAGAGAGAAGATGCCGAAACCTTTGGCAAGAGGATAGGGGCTGAGGTTGTTGAAGCCTTCGACCAGATGGTGGGAAAGGTCGATGCCATCATCATACCAGACTTCGATGCAGTAACAGTCTATAAGCATCTAGCCCATCCTTATATAGAGGCGGAGATTCCATGTTTTATAAACAGACCCTTCGCCCTTAACCTTAAAGATGCAAGGGAGATGATAGATCTCGCCAAGAAACATGGTACGCCCATCATGTGCGGTTCTTCCTTCGAGTACGTAAAAGAAGTAGGGATCGTAAGGAGTAAAGTGAAGACCATCGAGCCAATTACCGGCTATCTCGTCGACAATTCTATGTCAGACTATGCCACCCATGGCATCCATGGCTTATACTTTGCCTATGCATGTATCGGCGGAGGTGTTGAGAGGGTTTGCTATATGACAAGAGATTGGAGGAATCCTAACGGTGTCCTTGTTCTTGAGCATAAACCTCGATGTGGAAGCGAAGGGTCCTTCTATGGATGCATACAAGAAATTGCTGGAGCTGGAACCAATGCTTGGATTAAGGTTTATGGGAGGGGCTTCTTCGAGCAGTTCTGCTGGTGGGAGGGATCTTCTAAGGATCGGGAAACTTTCCTATGGCTACCCATGCTCTTAGAGATGGAAAGAATGTTCAGGACTGGCAAAATGCCAGAACCTTACGAAAGCCTTTATGAGAAAACCCAGATTTTCTTGGCTGGCTTTAAATCACATTTGGAGAAGGGCGGTGCACCCGTCGCCATATCAGAAATCGGGGATTGGAGGGCGCCGCCTCTTTGGCCTCCGAGGTATCCTGAAGATTTTCCTAGGACCTAAGGATGGCCTTATCCGCTATAGATGAAGATTGCGTAAGCAGATGGAATCGGTCCAAAGAATTCATAAAAAATGGAATTTCGGATCAGGACATCCCTTTCCATCAAAGATTCTCTTAGAAGCCCATAGCTTCGATAGGTCTACGGATCTAAAAGTAAAGTAGCGGAAATTAAATTAAATTAAATTAAAAGTAAGGCATATTTCTCACAACCGCCATCTGGAAGTTTAGTGATCCGGTTTGGAGGAACCGAGCATACCTAACGCCTATGATGTCGCCCTAAAACAACTTGCCCTAGCTGCAGAGATGATGGGCCTCGATCCCAATATTCATGAAATCCTCAAGTATCCGAAAAGATGTCTCATCGTTGCTGTTCCAATAAAAATGGATAGTGGTGAAGTCAAGGTCTTTACAGGTTATAGAGTCCAGCACACCGATGCCAGGGGTCCCTATAAAGGAGGCATTAGGTACCATCCATCAGTGACCCTAGAGGAGGTCAAGGGTCTGGCGATGCTCATGACATGGAAATGTGCCGTTGTCGACATTCCCTATGGAGGAGCCAAGGGAGCCATCGTCTGTGATCCAAAGCGCATGTCCGAAACTGAGCTTGAGCGCCTTACAAGGCGTTATACAGCCATGATCGCCGACATCATCGGCCCCTTACGCGATATCCCAGCACCAGATGTCTACACAGGACCTAGGGAAATGGCTTGGCTCATGGATACTTACAGCCAACTACATGGTTATCTGATTCCTGAGGTTGTCACGGGGAAGCCTCTTTCAGTCTGGGGATCTGAGGGGAGACTTAAAGCCACGGCTAGGGGCGTTTCTGTATGTATAAAGGAAACAGTTAAGGAGCTTGGAATAGGTCTTAGGGGACTGAAAATTGCCATACAAGGATTTGGAAACGTAGGCTCGAACCTTGCGACCATTTTAGCTGAGGAGGGTTGCAGAATAATAGCCTTGAGCGATTCAAAGGGCGGAATCTATAACCCTGAGGGACTGAATCCCATTAAGGTTTTGGAGTACAAAAGATCTTCTAGAAGCGTAGTCGGATTCCCTGGAGCCAAGACCATAAGTAACGAGGAGCTTTTGGCTATGGAATGTGATATTCTCGTGCCAGCGGCCCTAGGAGGACAACTGACGGAGAAGAATGCCGAAAACGTAAAGGCTAAGGCCATCGTAGAAGCAGCCAACAGCCCCATAACCCCGAAAGCTGATGAGATCCTTGCCGAGAAGGGGATTATGGTCATTCCAGACATTCTGGCAAACGCTGGAGGGGTATGTGTAAGCTATTTAGAGTGGATCCAGAACCTTCACAGGGAGCACTGGCCTCTAGAAGAGATTAACAAAAGGCTTGAGGAGAGGATGAGTAGGTCATACCATGATGTTAAGAGAGTTGCCGAAGAGAAGGGAATTGATATGAGGAAAGCGGCCATGATACTCGCTGTAGGCCGAGTTGCAGATTCCATGAAAACCCTGGGCTTATGGCCGTAGCTCTCTTAATCCTTCGATGAAGCCAGTGTTTTGCATAGTTCTTTTAAGAGGTGTGAAGGCTCGGAGCCAGCCAAGGATCTTATAAAATTGTGGATGGCTTACTTTTTTTCTGTTTTTCTCATCTATAATCCTCGCTAAGAGTCAACGATTCCTTTGTATCGGGAAGAAGATATGAGGGTTTTGAAAAGAAAATCAAAAGGCTCTATCGATGTTGATAATGATCCAATCGAGCTCTAAACAATATGGGGGGTTGCCACCTCGAGTTCATGGAAGGTAACCTTCATAGCATCTGCATCAAGAATTGCCACAGTCCTCTTGCCCGTAAGATAGCCACAAGCCTCCCCAGGATTTACGATGAGACAATCGCCAATTTTCTCATAACCTGTCTCATGGGTATGTCCCCGAACGACAAGCCCATACTCTCCACTTTTGGCTAGAGCCCTCACGATTCTCTCATCAGTTCCATGTAGAACAGCTACTCTTATTGGACCAGCCATGAAATCTATTAGATGTCCAAGCTCGAAACCCAGCTTTTCAGCAGTTTCCAAAAGACCCAATTGCTCCCCATCGTTGTTTCCTAGAGCACCTCGAACCTTCGCCTTGCAACCCTTGAACCTTAGGAGAGTAAAGGGAGCGCACCAATCCCCAGCATGGATAACGACGCTTACCCCCATTTGATTAAAGAGCCTAACCGCCTCATCTGCTGCCCTTATGTTATCGTGGGTATCAGAGAGGATTCCTATGAGCAAATTTTATCCCCAATTCGAATCATCGCAAGGGGTTAAAGCCTTTTACTCATCAAATCTTTGTGGTTTGCTATCCTTAGAATGCCGTATTCCTATTATAGAGGATCTCATGGAATTCGATGGGAGGGCCAATTGTTGAAAGGTTTTTCAAGTTTGGCGAGAGAATTTCTAAAGATCTGGCACATCGTCTTGTTCTTAGAAAATGGATTCCGACATCCTTTTTTGCTTTTTTAAGGTCATTAGATCGGTTTTCATGAATTTTCCAATTTATCGAAATGCATATATCGCCTAATCCTTACGCTTTTGTTGAGGCTCGATTGGGTTGAGCGTCTATAAGCAACTTGGCGTTAAACGGGTTGTAAACGCTTTGGGGCGGATGACCCTTCTGGGAGGGTCCATCCTTCCAAGGGAGGTTCTCGAAGCGATGATGGAAGCGAATGAATGCTTCGTCGATATGGAGGAACTCCAGAACAAAGCGGGAGAGCTTATATCCAGACTTCTCGGAGCCGAGGATGCCCTAGTAACCTCCGGTGCTTTCTCAGCCCTTGTCTTGGCGGCCGCAGCCTGTATGACAGGGGATAATGTGGAGCTTATGGAAAGGATACCCTTCACTGAGGGCATGAAGAATGAGATCCTCATCCAAAAGGGATTGAGGGTAAAGTATGACAGGGCTATGAGCGTTGCCGGAGCAAGGCTTGTGGAGATCGGTGATGAGAAGGGAAAAACGACCGTTAGGCATTTAGAGGATGCCATAGGCGAAAAAACAGCGGCTATTCACTTCCTGGCTCCTGGAGGAAGGGAGGGTACCGTACCCTTGGAGGAAGTCCTTAAGATAGCAAAGAAGTATCATGTGCCCTTAATCCTAGACGCCGCAGGCCAGACCTTCCCACCAGAGAATATGCAAAAATACGTAGCTACGGGCGCAGACCTCATATGTTTCGGAGCGAAATATTTTGACGGCCCGAATTCAGCAGGCATTTTATGCGGAAGAAGGGATCTAGTCGAGGCCGCTAAGCTTCAAACCTTTGTTTGTTTTGAAAGTAGGGCGATTAGAGCCCTAGGAAGGGGCATGAAGCTAGATAGACAAGAGATCGTGGGAACCGTTGTGGCTCTTCAGAGATGGATGGAGATGGATCATAGGGATAGGTTTAAAGTCCAGCATGAGAGGATTAAACGCATCTTGGAAGGCCTTAGAGGAATCGATGGTTTGAAGGTTACTCCAGCAGGCGAAAGAATGGGCTTCTTTACGGGCGCTTCCATAACCTTCGATGGAGAAATTTTAGGAATAACGGCAAAGGAGGTAGCTGGGCATCTGAAAGCTGGTGATCCGAGCATCTGGGTTCGATCCAGTGAGGAAGCCATCTACATCAATGCCGATACCCTAGTGGATGGAGATGAAGATCGGATTGTAGAGGCGTTGAATAAGATCCTTTCCAAAAGAAGAAAGCTACGATAATCTATTTTTAATTTTCATCCTATTTTCATCTTTTTTAATGATACTTAAGACAAAATTTAAAATTATATTCGGTAAGGCTGAGTGTGAAGCCATAAAGAAACTATGACGATTATGATAGGAATTGCTCATTCTTCGACTCTTGATAAATATATTCTTAGCTATACTCCACATTTTCCCAAGGCTTCTTTACTTATAGTCAAGTCAATCACTAAAAGAATAACTTTTCTTCTGGAGATGGATTGTTGAGACATTGAGCCCAATCATTAAATTATTCGAATAATTAATGCCATTATTATAATTTGACATTTTCCTTATTTTATGATAACATCATTATAATGGATGATACAAGGAAAATTGGGCGGATAAAGAGTTTTTATAGCCATAACTACCATTTTTGCGAGACTAGTTTTCTGTTCAGCAAAATTTAATTAAGCCTTATAGAGACGCTCTATGATATAGGGGTTTTCCTAGTATGAAGATAACAAAGATTGAAATTGTTAGGAATAAGAAATCTATAGAACTGCCTGAAGCTTGGAGACCTGCATGGCGGGAGCCCGATGCGGATCCTGTGAAGGGATTAGACTTTTCGTTTTATAAGGTCTATACAGACGAGGGCATCGTTGGAATAGGCCCAGCAACCTCACCAGCCTTAGATCCATTTGTAGAAAAGCTCCTCATAGGCTTTGATCCATTCTATGTGGAAAGGTTTTGGGAGATTGCCATGAAGGGTAGAGAGCTCAGTTTAGGTAGGCAATCGTATGGTGGACTTGAGATTGCTCTATGGGATATCATTGGTAAGGCTTTGGGGAAACCAGTTTACAAAATATTGGGCGCTTACCGAGACAAGGTAATGGCATATGCAGCCACCTCACAGCTAAGAGCACCAATGGAGCATGCTAAACAAGCCCTAAAGTTCCTTGAGCTTGGAATAAAGGCAATAAAATTAAGGATGCACAGAACTAACCTAGAGGATGATATTAAGGTTGTTAGGGCCGTGAGAGATGCTGTTGGCGATGAAATGATAATAATGGTCGATGCAAATCAAAACAATTTGTCGATAAACTATGACTTCTGGTCATTCAATACAGCTGTAAAAGTCGCTAGGGAACTTGAAAAATTAAATGTTTACTGGCTAGAGGAGCCCCTACCTAAATTTAACTTAAGGAGCCTAGGGAGGCTATGCGATATGGTAGATATTTATATAGCCGGTGGAGAGCATGCAACATGCATATATGAGCTACGAGATGCACTCTTGATAGATGCATATGATGTAATTCAGCCTGACATAATATTGGGTAATATTGGAATAACAGGTATAAGGAAACTTGCTATGATGGCAGATGGATTCGGTAAGGATATAGTGCCTCATGTGTGCGGTGGAGGAAACAATGGATTATATTTGGCTGCAACCCTTCAGGCATTAGGTACAATCAAAAATGCTCCATTCATAGAATATACTTTAGACCCACCGTCGTTAGTTCCAGAGTATTTACATGCGATTCTTAAAGAACCTATAATTATAGACAAAGATGGCTATGTTAAGATACCAGAAAAGCCCGGAATAGGCATCGAATTAAACGAAGAATTTATATCGAGATACATATAATAAAAATTCTTGGAAAACCTTTTGTATTTATAGTTAATCTAATAACTTTTCGCACCTATAAAGGCCTCCCTCCAGTTTTTGGTGGAGGGAGGGGCAGATAACCATACCAGTAGAGTTAAGGAGGAAGTTCGGAATAGAAGAAGGGGCCAAGGTCGAGGTAGTTGAGGAAAAAGACGGTATCGTGATAAAAAACTCCCGAGCATATTCGACCTTGCGGGAAGTGGAGCCGGAAAAGGTGACGTAGAAGAGTTAAAGAGGATTCTGGAAGGAATGAGGGAGGAGGATGCCTGAAAAGGACGTGTATGATACTCGCCTTTTTATTGAATACTTCTACTCAGATGATGCGGATTTCAGGAGAAAGCTTAAGGAAGACCTTAGAAAAGCAAGAAATAGGATGGCCTCATAGTTTCAGACGTTCCTCACTTCCAGAAAAAGAGAAGACCTTAAGACAAGATGGTATCCCAAGCGTTAAATTAAATCCAAGATGGTTCGGTCTTCTTTCTTCTGTATCTTTCTTTGTAGAGTTAGAGGGCGACAAAATTATTAGGCTCTAGCTTGGGAGACGCAGAGTTTGAATGCCGAAAATGCGGAAAAGTGATTTCATTCGACCAATATAAATTGGATTAATTCTGCCCAGACTGAGGTACCTTCCTCCGCCAGCGTCGCCAACCGAAGTACTAGGTTTTTCAATCCAATCCCACAATATGAGGATTTGATCGGATAAAAGAAATTAGAGAAACTGAACAACGGTTAACGGGCCAACATGCCAAAGGTATTCATGAGGGAGATAAAATAGCCATCCGGACTTCTGGAGAGAAGACGGGAGTCTATGCTATAGACAAGATCTTACCAATCCAAAAAAGACTCTCAATGCAGAACAAAGAGAAAATACTGGGCAAAGAGAAAAAATATTTGAAAGTAATCATGGATAGACCTCTTCTTGAAGATGAGTGTAGCAAAGATTGTACACTATCAGATATGGCTGTTCTAAAGCAACCTCGAGGTATAAACTTTCCCCATCACAAGAAAGCAGTGGAACAGAATCCTAGAACTGATGGTCAAAAATACCAAATAACCGAATAGTATGAGGATGAATTTACATAGAATAGTAACATAAAATAATTCTGTTTTGAAAAATCACTCAATAAGTGAGCCAGATTGTATACAATTAAATAATTAAGTGAATCTTAACATTTTAGTTCCAAACAGCGCTTTATTTCTTTTTATTTTCTTATCTTTTGAATGTGCACCCCCGCAAAGGCCAAAGTGTTCCCAGACCAGCAGTCTAAACCTATTAGAAATGCCTTTCATAATCAGATATAAAGATATGAGAAAGGGTAATAGTCTACCAGACCATTATATGCGTATGTTTGTGGGATTAGATGTTCATAAAAATACTGAAGTGGCCATTGTTGATGAAGAAGACGTATTAATACACAGGGAAAGAATAGAGAATGAACCGGTGCGGATTGGTAAATTCTCTGAAAGGTTAAGGAATGCTACTGTGGTGTCGGAGTCTTCTTCGCTGTATTGGCTGTATGAAATATTATCTAGAAAGCATAGGGTTGTACTTTCTAAATCCTGCTAAGACTAAGGCGATAGCTTCATAGAAGGAGCAAACCTTGGCAACCCTTCTGGAGCTCCCTTTGTGATTATGAGCCGTTGATTCTGATATTCAACAACTATGGAGAGCCTTCTACGAACAAAATCAAAAGGCACCTCATCAATTCTTATAATCTTAACATCTACCTCTCTAAACCTTAGTATAGCCTCGTCCAAGGGGCTTTTAAGCCCAGTTTGGAAATAGCTATTAAGGTAGGAGCAAAGCAGAACCTTATGTTTTCGTCGCCGTTAAGGTTCACATATAGTACAAGCCTTATCCGGTTTTCCGTCAAAGTTCCAGTTTTGTCCGTGCATAGAACATCCATACTT
>JAGTQN010000057.1:0-7842 GCA_018396395.1 Candidatus Bathyarchaeota archaeon
ATTTTACTTATTTATTCTTTATTTCTTATTCTTTCTATACGCATTCCCTTTGCTTTGCTTATATCATCCAAATTTCTTTCGTTATTTTGTTATTTTCTATCGTTTATGGATAAGGCAGGACGGAGGGATAGGTCTTCTAGGGGCACCTCATAGCCCTCCTCCCTGAACTGCATCCTATAGAACGAGCTGTAAAGCCCACCCTTCTCCATAAGCTCCCTGTGGCTTCCCCTCTCCACAACCCTCCCTTGATCCAGGACCAGAATCTCATCGCAGAGCCTTATGGTCGAAAGCCTGTGGGCTATGATGATCGCCAGCCGATTTTCGAGGATCTTCCTAAGGGCGTTCTGCACAACAAGCTCCGTGTACGGGTCGATGCTCGAGGTTGCTTCGTCGAGGATGAGAAGCCTAGGATTCATGAGAAGGGTCCTTGCAAAGCTTATGAGCTGCCTTTGTCCTATGGAAATGTTAGAAGAACCCTCCTGTATAACGTAATCGTATCCTCCAGGAAGCTTCATGATAAATTCATGGGCTCCCACGGCCTTCGATGCTTCCACAATCTCATCATCCGATGCTTCAGGCCTTCCAAACCTTATGTTATCCTTAACGCTCATGGGGAAGAGGAAGGAATCCTGGAGGACTATACTCATTTGCCTTCGAAGGGAGGAGGTTCTCATGGCTCTGATGTCATGCCCGTTGATAAGGATCCTTCCATCCAAGGGATCGTAGAACCTAGCCACGAGGTTTATTATCGTACTCTTGCCGGCACCTGTGGGACCGACGATGGCAAGCTTCTTGGAGGATTCGAGGCTGAAGCTTACATTATGGATTACGGGAACCTTTGGATCATAGCCGAAGGTGACATTCTCGAAGTTTAAACTCTCAATCGCATCGATTTCTAAGGCTTTCTCTTGGGCTACTTCCTTCACCTCTTCCTCCGTATCGATGAGGTCGAAGATCCTCTCGATGGCTGCCATGGCCGATTGATACTGGTCGTATACGGCTACGAGGTCCATAAGGGGCATGAAATACGAAAACTGGTATTCGATGAAGGCGACGAGGGTACCTATCGTGATCTCCCCAGCAAGAACCATCTGGGAGCCAAGCCAGAGGATAAGGATCGTTCCTGAAATTCTCATGAGAAGAATAATGGGCTGATATGCAGCCGAGATTCCTACCGCCTTCACAGTGGCTCTAAAGACCTTATCCTGGGCCTCCTCAAACTCCTTTGCCGCCTCCTTCTCCCGGACGAAGGACTTTATTACCTTCATGCCCGAGAGGTTCTCCTGAAGCCTAGCCGTCAAGCCTGCTACGCTGGTGAGGGTTCCTCTATAGGCTTTCCTTGAAAACCCGCCTAGGAACCTTGCTACGATAAGGGCTAGGGGAAGGATTGCTATGGCCGCCAAGGCTAGCTTCAGGTTAAGGGTGAAAATGATGATGAGGGAGCCGAGGATTGATGCCGTATCCACGATGATGCTCGTTAAACCCATTCTAAGGAATATCCTGAGGTTGTTCGCGTCATTGATGGGTCTGGACATGATCCTTCCGATCTCGCCTTCGGAGAAGTACCTGAGGGAAATCACCTGGAGCTTTGATATCATTTCGTCCCTAAGCCTGGCTACGATGTTCTCGCCCACGATCCTCATCTGGAAGACCTGAACGTATTGGAGGAAGTAGTTGAGGAGGGTTACGATGATAAAGAGGGGGATCCACCAGAGGAAGCCCGAAAGGAGTCCCGGCTGGATGATCTGGTCTATGGCGACCTTGTGGAGATATGGCGAAAGGAGTCCCGTTAGGGAGCTTAGGAGAATGGCCCCGATGCCTATGGTAAGATTCTTTCTGTAGGGCTTGGCATAACCATAAACCCTAGCCATGAGGGCCCTATCCGGAACCCTTCGCTTCCTCGATTCCTCATACCTAGCCGTGAAAACACCAAAGGGACTTCCCATACCCAAGGCTAATCCACCTCCCTCATGCCACACCAATCCTTAGGATTTCTTCCGGAGCCTTCTCAAGGAACTGCGTTTCGTAGATTCGCCTGTAAACGCCACCCTTTGCCATGAGTTCCACATGGGTTCCGAATTCGACGATCTCGCCGTCATCCAGAACCATGATTCGGTCAGCGTTCTTTATGGTCGAAAGCCTCTGGGCTATGATGAAGCAGGTCCTACCCTTCATGGCTTCCTCGATGGCTTCTTGGATCTCCTTCTCGGTCCTGGCGTCTACGAAGGAGAGGGCATCATCGAGGATGAGGATCCTCGGGTTCGCGATGAGGGCCCTTGCGATGGTTATCCTCTGCTTCTGTCCGCCGGAGAGGGTTACACCCCTTTCGCCAACGATCGTATCATAGCCGTCTGGAAGGGATGATATGAAATCGTGTATCCTCGCAAGCTTGGCTGCATTAACGATTTCTTCCATGCTCGCATCGGGCTTTCCAAAGGCAATATTGTCCTTTATCGTTCCTGAAAAAAGAAAGACATCCTGAAGGACGAGGCCTATCTGTCTCCTAAGGCTTGAAAGCTTAAAATTCCTTATGTCCATACCGTCGATCAGGATACTCCCAGAATCGACGTCGTAGAACCTTGGGATCATATAGACGAGGGTCGTTTTTCCAGAACCCGTGGCTCCGAGGATGGCTATCTTCTCCCCAGGCTTAACCCTAAAGCTAAGGTTCCTAAGGACGGGCCTATCCTTGACGTATCCAAAGGTTACATTTTGAAACTCAACATCGCCCCTTTCGATGCTAATCTCCCTGCTTCCGGGCTTATCCTCCACATCCACGGGGGCATCCATGATTTCAAAGATCCTTTCAAGACCTGCAGAGGCATTTATCCAAGCGCCCGAGAGCATGCTTAAATCCCGAAGGGGAAAGCTTAGCCTCATCATGTATCTAGAAAAGAGTGTAAGGCCCCCTATCGTCAGGGCTGCTTGGGGCGAGGCTATCAGATTACCTCCATAAAGGTAAACGAAGGCGATCCCGAGGGTTAGTATAGCCGAAGAGGAGGGCATGTATTTTGACTGGATCCTTCCGGCTTCGATGGCCGTATCCACGAAGATTCTCTCGACCTGCTTGAAGCCATCCTCCATCTCAGCCTCGCGCCTGAAGATTCTTACAACCTTCATGCCTATGATGTTCTGCTGTACGTAGGCGCCGAGCCTTCCTAGGATAAGCTGCATTTTTCTGAATAAAGGCATGGTTTTTACCCAAAGCTTGGTCGTAAGGTAGAATATGAAGACTATTGGGATCGTCGAAAAGAGGCACATAGGAGGGCTTATGGAATACATAACCGTGAGCACGACTCCGGCTGTGAAGACGGCGTTCCCAAGGGTCCCGATCCAGCTTCTTAGGAACATCTCAACAGGTTGCATGTCCATTGTAGCCCTTGAGACGAGGTCCCCGACAGCTGTGGAATCGTAGAATCTGAAGGATTTCGCTTGCAGGGAGGCGTAGTAGTCGGACCTTATATCCTTAATAATCGATTGGGCGAAATATCCATGCATATAAACGATTAGGAAGTTGACGATCCCAAAGCCTAGGGCTGCAATGAGTATGTTTAACAAAAAGCCGAATAGCATATCATATTTTCGCCCGATGACAACCTCATCGATAATCTGAGAAGTGTAGATAGGTTCGAGGGAGAATAAATAGGATCTTAGAAGAGATAATAGAATGATAAAGATGACAATATGTATATATGGCTTATGATATTTGAGAAGTCTTTTGAAGGACTTTAAAGATCGTGAGAGTTCGGCTTGTGTTTTTATCGTCTTCACATATTCTAGGATGGGCTTTGCTACGCTCATCGGGACTTCCAGCGAACTCTTTAAATCTAAGCTTTTTACATTGGTTCCGTAGTGGGATATAAACTTTGTTTCATTTCCAAAGGCTGTGAACTTCTGATCAAATCTGTTGCGATTGTGTAAATTTTCGAAGAAATGAAATTACACTATATATAGTATATCCCATGCCTAGTGACTTTATTGCCTATACCTCCGATGGAAGTCTTTAAGGCTCCTTTGTCTTCTTTTTTGAGGTATCTGATGGGTCGGTGGCTACAAGCCTTAGAAAATTAAGGCGTAAGAGAAATTCAAAAATGGGGCCGGCCGGATTTGAACCGGCGATCACATGGGTTCTTGGTTTTCCTTCGAACCGAGGATTCGGTTGCGAGGATTAGGCTCCCAAGCCATGTAGCCTAGACCATACTAGCCGACGGCCCCTAGAATTGAAGCCCCAAAAAGCATTACATAAAGGTTTTCAAGGCTTTCAAATGGCGAAGGATCGTTTAAGATTTTGCATTTAATCCAATTTATAACGAAGGGAGTCTGGATAAGGAAAACGGAACGGCGCACGGCATAAAGAGTTTGGTTAAACCTCTCTCCATCATCATATCGATATTCCTATAATCCCATCTTTCTTATCTCTTTCCCCTTTATTTTTTTATTATTTTACCAAGCCTTACTCTCGTCCTCATTTTAGCTTAAACCAGTTCTTTCAAGGCATCCTCTATTGAAGCATTTTCATGGACGATCTTCGCAAGGGCCCTTGTCATCTTCGTAGGGTTTCTGTGCTGAAAAACATTCCTTCCGATGCAAAGGCCAGCTCCCCCAGCCTCCATAACACCCTTGGCAATCTTAAGGACATCCTCATCCCGATCCATCTTAGGACCTCCAAGAACAACGACTGGGATGAAGGTTTTCGCTACAACCTCCGAGAACTCCTCAGGGCTTCCGGGATAGGCCGTCTTCACGAAATCTGCACCCAGTTCAGCCGCCATCCTAGCTGCCGCTTTTACGGCTTTCGGAACTAGCCTCCGGTTTTCATCCTGGGGAACTATCTCAGCTAGGAAAGGAATGCCCCAATCTTGGCATGCGATGGCCACAGGACCAAGCTTCTTAAGCTCCTCATCCTCCAAGGAGCCGAAGAAGGTCGTTTTGACACCATGGACTCCCAGCCTTGCCGCTAGTTCGACATAGAGGGGATCCATCGGTATGCTGATGATGATGGCTAGATCCCTTGGGATGGCTTCATAGAAGCGTCTAACAACACCTGGGTTCACGAGGACGGCATCAGCCCCTCCCTCGGCTACCTTCCTTATCGTTTCTAGGGGCCTTTCCAAGCCAGGAACGTCCTGTCCCCTTCCACTTCTATCCATGGCTATGATAAGGGTCTTCCCATCCTCGCGAAAGATCCTTTTCATCCTCAAAGCCTTTCCGGCATCCATATGATGAACCCCTTGCAAATTTCTTCAAGGCTCCTTAAAGTCTTTCGAGACCTTTTCCATAACCTCCCTTTGAAGAAGGGGGAAAGGAAGGGAAGGGAAGGGAAGGGAAGGGAAAAATACGGGGCCTAAGGCTATCAGATCCCTCCGAATATGATTGTCCCAGTCCTTTCCTCGGCGATCAAGCCAGGGGCCCTCCTCCTCAGTTCCTCCCCAAACTCCTCCGACCTTAGGATGGAAAGGAAGGTTCGAACTCCATCCTTTCCCATTCTTTCCTTGAGAATAGCGAAGTCATAGCACTCCTTGGAAACCTCTATGAAGTCAAGCCCATAGGCCTCAGCGACGGCTTTTATTCCCAAGCCCACATCTGCCTTTCCTTGAAATACGGCGGCAGCCACGGCTGAGTGGGATTTGGCTTCTACTTCGTAGCCTCTGATTCCAGCTATTAGTTCCTCAAAGCCCATGCCCCGATCTTTGGCTATGGATCTCAGCCTCGTATCGATCAGGATCCTCGTGCCGGAACCTGGGTTTCTGTTTATCATCGTTACATCTTTCCTTAAAAGATCCTCGAAGTCCCTAATTCCCTTAGGGTTTCCTGGAGCCACTATAAAGCCTTGGAGGCGGTTGTAGCCCCTAATCAGAAAAGCCCTATCTTCCAATCCGTACTTTGATAGGAAGGGCTGATTATAGACTCCTGTGGCTTCATCCAAGAGGTGAATACCTGCCACATCGGCTATTCCTTGGCTTAGGGCTCTAAGGCCTCCCAAGGAACCGGCATTGATGACCTTCACCGTGAAGCCTGGCTTAGTCCTCAGGATGAGCTCTATAAGGATGTCCACACCGATGCAGTGGCTACCCATGAAGAGGAGATCCGTAGCCCTGAGGCTGGAGCTAAAGAGGTTAACTTCCATGACTTCGCCCTCCTCGATGAATTCCCTTCCCTCAGGAGTCTCTAAGAAGCCATCAGCCATGGCGAGGCTTGTAATGGATCCTGAGCCCCCTAGGGATGGATGGAACCATAGGCTTAAGCCTCCCTTCCCTTCAAATTCAAATTCGGCTTTAGCTTCGGCTTTGGTTTTGCCCTTCCCTTTCCCTTTGCCTTTGCCTTTGTTTTTGGCTTCTGCTTCTCCTTCCATTCCCTGAAGGACGAAGACTGGGAGGAACTCCCGCCTCCCTTTGGCCACGAAGATCCTAGATGCTGCCCTAGCCATCACCCTTGTCCTTAAGGCTTCTTCTGAAACCTCAAGGCCGGCAAGCCTTAGAAGGACTGGACGAACGAGAACATTGAAGATGATGAGAGCTGAAGTTGGATAGCCGGGGAGCCCGAATACTGGTTTTCCTTCTAGAAGGGCAACGATAGTGGGCTTCCCAGGCTTTATTGATATTCCATGGACAAGGACTCCAGGCTTTCCCAGACGATCTAGGATTCTGTACATCACATCCCCTGCTCCCGCTGAAGTGCTTCCTGAAGTAAGGACCATATCCGAGGATTCTAAGGCCTTCTTGAGGGTACCCTCAATCCTTCTAGGATCGTCGGGAAGGATTCCCAGAAGCAAAGCTTCTCCCCCGCACTCACGAACCGAGGCCGCAAGGGAGTAGGCATTGATGTCGTAGATCCTCCCATATTGTAGGGGGATTCCGGGCTCCGAAAGCTCGTTTCCTGTCGATAGGATGGTGACCTTGGGCTTTCTGAAGACCCTTACAGTTCTTAAGCCAAGGGCTGCCAAAACCCCTATTTCCCTCGGAGTAAGCCTCTGGAATCGTCTCAAGACAAGTTCGCCCATCATTACATCGGAGCCCGCAGCCATGATGTTCTCCCCTGGGGCCGAAGACCTGAAGACCCTAAGCCTTTCTCCCTCAAGCTCCGTATACTCGATCATTACGACGGCATTGGCTCCCTTGGGTATGGGGGCTCCCGTAGCCACCTCCACAGCCTCGCCAGCATTCAATTCTATGGAAGGCTTCTCACCAGCCTCAACCCTTCCGACAAGCCTCAGAATCCTAGGCCTGTCTTCCTCAGCTCCGAAGGTATCGGAGGCCCTCACGGCATAGCCATCCATGGCAGCCCTGTCAAAGCCGGGCACATCGATGGGGCTGAAAATATCCTCTGCCAAGACCCTTCCTAGGGCTTCAGTTATAGGAACCTCCTCTGTTTCAGAGGGGCGCGGATTGTATAGGCTAAAAAGCCTTCCTAGGGCTTCCTCGACAGAGGAGAGGTGCCTGAAGATCTTTCGCCCGTCCTTGTCTAAGGCCATATTCATGTCCATACGCACTCAACCCGCACCCATATCCTTAGCTTCGCTTCGCTTCACAAGCTTAGGCTTCCTTTAGCCTTCCTTCGTTTTTTCCGCGCCTATGGCCCCCTAGTATGGATTTCCTCTATAGGTCTGAGGAGGATCACTTCGACTTCCTCCCCAGCTTCTATGCCCTCCTTCTCCTCTGGGATTATGACAAGACCATTGGACTTTAGGAGGCTCGAAAGGATCCCCGATCCGGAAGTCCTTAAGGGCTCCGCCAAAATATGGCCTGAGCCTTCATATTCCTTTTCCCCTTCACTTCCTTCCCTACGCACGATGACCCTTAGGAAGACCCTCAAGCCAGGAATAGAGGGTACCCTCCTAGTCAT
>JAGTQN010000057.1:7851-8816 GCA_018396395.1 Candidatus Bathyarchaeota archaeon
CACCTTGGGAAGGGCTTCCTCCTTGGTTCCTAGGAAGCTAAGGATGAGGGGCCTTGCGAATACGTGAAAGCCAACCCAGGCGGCTACTGGGAAGCCCGAGAGGGAAAGGACGGGTTTTCCCCTTACGACTGCCAGACCCGTGGGCTTTCCTGGACGTAGGGCAACCCCATGGACGAGCATTCCAGAGGGTTCAAGATGCCTTATAGCCTCAGGAACGAGATCCTTAGTTCCTACAGAAGTCCCTCCCGTAACGATTAGGGCATCTGCCATCCTTAGCCCCTCTGCCATACGTTTTTCGATGGTCTCCAAGTCGTCGGAAACTGTTCCTAAGTCCAAGGGAATCCCTCCTAGCTCCTCAATCTCGGCTGAAAGGAAGAGCTTATCGGCATCGAAGATCCTTGGACTTCCTTCCTCTATGGGGCTACCAGGTTCCAAGAGCTCGCTACCCGTCGATAGAATAGCGATTCTAGGACGCCTTACAACCCTGATTTTCGTAAGGCCAAGGGCCGCTAGCATGCCAAGGTCGTGGGGCTTGAGACGGGTTCCGGCCCTAAGGAGAATTTCGCCCTTCTTAGCATCTTCTCCCCGCCGAGAAACGTTCTCCCAGGGAGTTACGGTTTGCCAGACTTCCAGCAGATCCCCATCAAGGCGCCTCGTATACTCGATCATTACGATGGCATTGGCTCCCTTGGGTATGGGGGCTCCCGTAGCCACCTCCACAGCCTCCCCTGGCCCGATTTCGAGGCTTGGGACCTCCCCAACCTCGATGCTCCCAACGATCTTAAGGATCGCAGGATTCTCTTGGGAGGACCCAAAGGTATCAGAGGCCCTCACGGCATAGCCATCCATGGCAGCCCTGTCAAAGCCGGGCACATCGATGGAAGCCAAAAGGTCCTCTGCCAAGACCCTGTTTAGAGCCTTGGCAACCTCCACCTCCTCGGCTTCGAGTCTTTTCAAGGAAAGGG
>JAGTQN010000057.1:8854-9171 GCA_018396395.1 Candidatus Bathyarchaeota archaeon
AGGGTTTTGAAGCCCTTCATCCGGACTTCCTCGGCGATAAAAACCAACCTCCCTCGATGCCAGGCTTCATAAGCCTCTAGGAACCTATTTTTCTTTTTTCTTCTTTTCTGAATAGAAAAGCTTCAAGAAGCTTTTAAGGGTTCCTCAGGAATCTCCAAGAAGGTGGGCCGCCTTGGATCGAAGGCTTCTGGATAAGGTTATGGGTTATGTGGATGAGAATTTTATACTAAAGGTTGCGAAGGAACTCATGGCCTTCAGAACAGTCAATCCTCCTGGAAACGAGGAGGAGGCCGCCAAGTACGTGGCGGAGCTTATGG
>JAGTQN010000057.1:9200-11081 GCA_018396395.1 Candidatus Bathyarchaeota archaeon
TTTGTTGAGGCGGGAAGGCCCAATGCCATAGGAGATCTAGAAGGGGAGGCTTATGAAGGCAAAAGCCTTCCAACGCTTCTCTTGAACGGGCATCTGGATGTCGTCCCTCCTGGTGAAGGCTGGAGGACCGATCCCTTCGAGCCGATCTTCAGGGATGGAAGGCTCTATGGCCGTGGTGCCGCCGATATGAAGGGCGGCCTAGCTTCGATCATTGGAGCCCTTCGGGCCTTATCGATGGCTGGGGCTGGAGAGGCATTTAAGGGGTGCCTCAGGGTGGCAGCCGTCGTTAATGAGGAGCGGGGAGGAACTGGAACGCGTTTTCTTCTCGAAGACCCTAGCTTTACGAAGTCCTACATGGCTGCCGTTGTGTGCGAACCCACGGATCTGGAAGTCCATACATGCCACAAGGGAACCCTTTTCTTCTCCATCACAGTCCATGGGCGTTCAGCCCATGGAAGCCGCCCTGAGGGGGGCCTCAATGCCATCTATGGTATGGTAGAGGTCATCCAAGCCTTGAGGCGTTTCCATTCAGAACTCCAAAAGAAGGGAAGGCATCCCCTCTTAGGGACCCCTTCCCTCAACGTCGGGACCATTCATGGAGGGACCATCACCAATGCCGTTCCGGACAAGTGCGTAATAACGGTTGATACAAGGCTCATACCAGGTGAGAAGGCTGAGGAAAGAATGGCGGAGGTGGAAGCCTACCTCAAAGATGTCAGAAAGGCGAATCCCCAGATGGGGTTCGTCCTTGATCGAATTCTTTCCATGGAGCCTGCTGAAACCCCTCCAGAGGCTGAAGTTGTAAAGGCTCTTTTGGAAGCCCAGGAATTCGTCCTAGGAGCGAGGCGGCCGATATCGGGCTTCGAAGCCTGCTGTGATGCGAGCACCCTCGTAAATATGGCGAAGATACCTACAGCCATCTTCGGGCCAGGACGCCTTCGAGAAGCCCATACGGCCAATGAGTTCGTGGAGGTCTCCCAACTCTCTGCGGCTGCCAAGTGCTATGCCTTCCTCGCCCTCAGGCTCCTTACGGACTAGGGATCGATTGGATGATAAGGGAAGCCCAGCCTTGACGATAGTAGAAGGGCTCCGAGGGTTTCGTATCATAAGGGGGCCCTTAGGATCTGTAGGGTTTATTCGAAGATGTTGAAAAGGTTAAAAAGACAGGGGTCTTTTTTCCACAGCGTTGGATGGAGGCGAGGGGCCGTTGAGGGAACACTGCGGGATCCTAGGAGTCTACCTTTTTGAGGGCAGGGAGAATCACCTTTCCCAGTATCTCTACGACGGCCTCTGCGCCCTACAGCACAGGGGTCAGGAATCCGTAGGCATAACGGTCCATGATGGACACTCTATGAAGACCTTAAAAAACCTGGGATTGGTTTCCCAGGCGCCCTTCCTTTTTGAGGGGGTAAAGGGCTTATGCGGAATCGGACATAACCGCTACTCAACAACGGGACAATCGAGCCTTGAAAATGCCCAACCCTTGGAGATGATAAGCCGGGGAGGCGTGCGATACTCCATAGCCTTCAACGGAAACATATCCAATTATTTCGAGCTTCTCGAGGAAATAAGGACTGAAGGGAAGCCCGAGACCACGAGCGATGCGGAAGTCCTCGGTTACCTCTTCGGAAAGGACCTTGGTCTAAAGGATATAGCCACCATCGTATCGGAGAATGCTCCAAGGATCCAAGGCGCCTACTCTGTTGTCATGCTCATAGATGGCAAGCCCCCAAAGCTCGTTGCCATAAGGGATCCCCTAGGCTTCAGACCTCTCTGCCTCGGAAGGAACGAGAATGGAATCTTCATAGCCTCCGAGTCCGTAGCCTTTGAAGAATGCTACATGGATACGAAGCTCGAGAGGGATTTAGAGCCAGGGGAACT
>JAGTQN010000002.1 GCA_018396395.1 Candidatus Bathyarchaeota archaeon
CCGCTTTTTAAGAACGATCCTTATGGAGCTTGGAAGGATCCACAGCCACCTCCTATGGCTTGGCCTAGCGGGGCATGAGATAGGCTTCGACACCCTTTTCATGTATACTTGGAGGGATAGAGAAGCCATCATGGACCTTCAGGAGCTCATAACGGGAAACCGTGTGAACTTTGCCTTCTATACCATCGGGGGAGTTCGAAGGGATATTTCGGACTCTACGGTCGAGCAAATAAGGAAGGTCCTTAAGGTCATCAGGGAGCGAGCTCGCTACTACAAGTGGGTGGCCCTCAACGAGCGGACGTTACTGAAGCGTACCGTAGGTGTCGGGATCCTTAAGCCCATGGATGCCATCAAATACTGTGCCGTAGGACCTACAGCAAGGGCTAGTAATGTTAAGCGAGACGTGAGGAGGGATGATCCCCATGGAGCCTACGATGAGATTCCCTTCAATGTGATAACCTATGATGGTTGTGATGTGGCAAGCAGGGTTCTTGTGAGGGTCGATGAGATCCTGGAATCTTCTAACATAATAGAATATGCCCTTGACCATATGCCTTCCGGACCGATAAGGGTTAAGGTTCCAAGGGCTGTCCCATCAAACGAGACCATAAGTCGAGTGGAGGCTCCAAGAGGCGAACTCTTCCATTATCTAAAATCGAATGGGACAGAAAGGCCGGAACGATATAAGGTTCGAACTCCCACCCTCGCGAACCTAGCCTCGATAAGGATAATGCTTGTTGGAGGCTACTTGGCTGATGTACCCATAGCCCTTGCGAGTATCGATCCTTGCTTCTGCTGTACTGATAGGGTTACGATTGTGGATGAAGGCCGTACAAAGAAGGAGGTTTGGACTTTGGATAGGCTTAGGCAATATGCCGATAAATGGTATCGGAGGGCTTAGCCTTGGGACCCGATCCCCTTGAGACGATCCTTCAGATGATGGTCTTTCCTGGAATTGCCTTCGTGATAGCCCTATCGCTATTCCTCCAATGGTTGAATAGGAAGTTTTATGCCAGACTTCAGAATCGATACGGCCCCCTCCACACTGGCTTTGCCGGCATTCTTCAACCCATTGCAGACTTTATAAAGCTCTTGGCTAAGGAGGACATAGAGATGCAGTTCGTCTATAAGGTTCCCTTCAGGCTCCTTCCAATCCTCATCCTCACTATTCCCCTAACGGCGACCATGTATATCCCGATGGCCGATCCTTTCAAGGGAATCGTGGGCTTTGAAGGGGACCTTGTTTTCATCCTCTTCCTCCTAACCCTATACGCAGTCCTCGTTTTCTTGGCCGCCTGGAGTTCTGGAAATCCCTACAGCATTCTAGGAGGCGTCCGAACGGCCATTCAGCTTTTAGGCTATGAGATCCCCCTAGCCATAGTCCTTCTCGCTCCAGGGATAAAGGCTAAAACCCTATCGATAAGCGGTATCGTTGAATGGCAAGGATTGAACCTTCCCTTCATCATCATCCAGCCCCTAGGCTTTGTCGTAGCCATCATAGGCTTTATGGCAGAGCTCGAGATTGTTCCCTTCGACATACCTGAAGCCAAAACGGAACTCGTTGCCGGATGGCAGACCGAGTTTAGCGGAAGGAAGCTCGCCATGATTAGGCTTTCTAAGGATGTGGAGGTAGTCTTTGCCTCAAGCCTCATGGTTGCCCTTTTCTTGGGCGGACCCTCCGGACCATTACCCATCCCTCCGATAATCTGGTTTTTAGTTAAGATAGTAGCCATTATCTTCATCATGTCAAATCTTAGGGCCCTTTTCGCAAGGTTTAGGATCGATCAGATGATTAAGGGTAGCTGGAAGCTCTTGCTACCTATCGCACTTCTCCAGGTAGCTATAGTCCTTCTGATTCCGTAGGTGATAAGAATGGCTATGGAGGTTGAGCTTTTAAAGTCTATGACAAAAAAGCCTATAACGCTCAGGTATCCCTTCGAAAAGGCAAAACCCGTAGAGGGCTTAAGAGGAAGGCCCATATGGGATATGGAGAAGTGTATCGGCTGTGGGCTATGTCAAAGGGATTGTCCAACGAAGGCCATCGAGATGATGGGACGGGGAAGGCAGGCCGAGTTTAGGATATACTATGACCGTTGTGCCTTCTGTGCGCAGTGTGTGGAAAGCTGTCCAGTAGGTGCCATAACGATGACCAAGGAGTACGAGCTGGCAGCCTTTGAGCATGAGCAAATGAGGCAAGAGTACAGGCGGCCGAGGACTTCCCCTTCGAAACGATCTGAATCGAAACCGGAATCCCAAACCTCAACCTTCGCATGAAAAGGCGAGTTGTAATAAGAAAAGAAAAACTTTAAAATTAAAATTCCATCTGAAGTGAAGTCTAAGTCCAGAAGTATAGGAAGGATGAGCCTTGGATTGGGTTCCATTGGTCCTAACGGTCTCTGCCACTGTATTTGCACTCCTCGCAGTAGAGTTGGAGGATCTTCTGAAGGCTATCTTGTCCCTCTTCTTCATGTGCGTTTCAATAGCAGGAATCTTCTGGATCCTTGGAGCACCTTATGTCGCCATCTTCCAGCTCCTCATCTATGCAGGAGCCATAGTGATCCTCTTTCTGGCTACGATTATGCTCACGGAGAGAGGTGGCCATGAGAGAATCGAGGGTCGGGATATCTTAGGCATCCTAGCATCCATAGCCCTAGGATCGACCTTACTGCTCCTTGTCTGGAGAATGGGCATGCCACCGAGCGTTTCTGTCGTGGAACCAGCCCTAGTTGAGGAGGGTTCCAAAACCATCGGCCAAGACATGTCAGCCTTCCTTTGGAGCCAAAGGGGTTTTGAAATAATCCTTCAGGGAACCATCCTTTTTGCATCATCCCTTTGCTGCCTTGCCCTTATGCGTCGTAAGAAGGAGGGGTTGGAGAAATAATGGAAACCCTTGCGACTTATCTATCCTGTGCCCTTATCCTTTTCATTATCGGTCTATACTGCCTCGTTGCCAAGAGAAATATGGTTAGGCTGGTAATGGGCTTAGAGATCCTCATTAACGCCGCAAACCTATCCTTCATAGCCTTCTCAACCTATCAGCAATCGGGCTATGTGGATCTCCTAGCCCAATCCGTTGTTGTAATATCCATGGCATTGGCAGGTTCCGTTACGGCCCTAGCTCTTGTCATCCTTCTGAATGCCTACAAACACTATAAGACCCTTGACATAAGGGAGCTGAGGCGATTGAGGAGGTAGGATGTATGTTTACCCCGGTCATCGATATCCTTCTCTTCGGAGCCTTCCTCATTCCTCCTATAGGCTATATCGAGCAGAAGACAAGGATGCCAGGGCTGAAGGCCATTTTTACGACCTCCCTTCTTTTAGCTTCCCTTGCCTTTGCTTTTTCGCTCCATAACGATGCCATAAAGGGAATCGTAACGGTTCCAAGGGACCCAAGGCCCCTTGCCTTTAGCCTCGGAATCGATAGGCTTGGAATCCTTATGGCAGTTCTAGCCATCTTCATTGGACTTATGGCGTCGATCTTTTCGCTTAGGTACATGGAGAAGGATGCTAGCCTCACGGAATACTATACGGCCCTTGTCCTTATGGTGGCAGGAATGGTGGGAGTTGCCTTCTCCGCCGATCTTCTCACCTTCTTCATCTTCTGGGAGCTTATGTGTCTAACAAGCTATGCCCTAGTAGCCTTTAGAAAAGAAACTTGGGAGGCAGTCGAAGCTGGGTTCAAGTACCTCCTTATGAGCGGTGCCGGAAGCGCTATTCTTCTCATGGGATTCAGCCTTCTATATGCCATAGCTGGAAGCCTTAATCTTGGGGCCCTCGCCATTGCCCTTAGGCAGGCATCCTTAACAGATAAGCCTTGGCTTTTAGTCATCTTCACCCTTCTCTTAGCGGGCTTTGGAATAAAGGCTGCTTTAGCGCCCTTCCACACTTGGCTTCCCGATGCCCATCCTGCAGCCCCAAGTCCCATAAGTGCCCTTCTTTCGGGAGTTATGATAAAAATGGGCGTATATGGACTCATGAGGCTTTCGATCCTCCTCTTCTTACCAATCGTTTCCACATGGCAAGGATGGCTCATGGTTCTTTCGATCCTCACTATGTTTACTGGAAACCTTTCTGCTCTTCTTCAATCAGACATAAAGAGGCTCCTCGCCTTCAGCAGCATAGCCCAGATAGGCTATATTTTATTCGGTCTAGCCCTTGGTACCCTCGAAGGCATTACGGGTAGTCTCTTCCATATCATAAACCATGCATTGATGAAGGGGCTCCTCTTTCTATCCGCTGGAGCCTTCTTCCATTCCACGGGAACGAGGAATCTGAAGCTTCTGGAGGGAGTTGGGAGAAAGATGCCTATTACAGGAATGACTTTTGCCCTTGGAGCCCTTGCCATAGCCGGCCTCCCATCCCTAAATGGGTTTATGAGCGAACTCTACATCATCAACGCTGGAATCCGTACTGGTCAATTTTTCGGCATAACCCTAATGATCCTCAACATCATCCTATCGGTCGCCTATTACCTTCGTACCATCCAAATCATCCTTCTTAGAAGGCCTACGGAATCCCTTCAGAAGATTCATGAAGTCCCGTTATCCATGCTGATTCCTATGGTTCTATTGTCGATCCTTTGTATCATCATAGGCATATATCCGGAGCCCATCCTAGAGGAGTCGAGGGCAGCAGCATCGGCCCTTCTAGATTGGATGCTCTATGCAAAGGCCTTTGTTCCCTAGGGCGCATAAAATCAAAGGGATAAGGGGAATTGAATTGGAATGGCCGCCTTGGAGGTACTGAAAGATAAGCTCAGGGATGCTGAAAGGGTTGCGATATTAGGAATAGGAAACGAGCTTAGAGGAGACGATATCTTTGGACCTTTGTTCGCCAAGAAATTCAAGCGGTTCGAAGGAGGAAAGATCCTTGTTCTGGATTGTGGATTAGTCCCAGAAAACTTTGCAAGTAAGATCGTTTTCTTCAACCCAACCCATCTGGTAGTCGTTGATGCCGTGGATATGTCTGCCCCGCCAGGTTCCATAGGAATTTTCGATGAAGACTCCCTTCCTTCCGCATCCTTCTCCACCCATAAACCTAGCCTTCTACAGCTTTTATCCTATCTTAGGAGCTTTAAAGTAAACCCGAAGCTCATCCTTCTGGGTATCCAGCCCCGTGATCTTAGCTTTATGGCACCAATTTCAAAGGATGTGAAATATGCCATGGAATTGGCTCAAAAAGCCCTTGCAGAGGCCCTCGATCCGATCTTCAAAGACGGATGTGAGGAAGGAGAAAGAGTATAGGCTACTTGTTTTTCTATTGAAAACTATATGAATAAGAATTCTCCGAAAAGATAAGAAGAGATGATAGTCCCTAGGAAAATTCCGTAACCAGCCATTTTCCAGAGATGATACGTATGAATGTAAAAACGAAGGATATAATAAAGCTAGAGCATGGCGGGGGCGGGAGGCTCATGCGCCAACTCATAGAGGAAGTCATCCTTCCGAAATATAGGCTGAATAGAGTCGAAGGAGGCATTGGCCTTCCTGAGATGGATGATGGAGCCTCCATCCCCTTAAACGGAAAGGAAATAATCTTTACTACCGATGCCTATACTGTTAAGCCACCCTTCTTCCCTGGGGGCGACATCGGAAGGCTTGCCGTTTGCGGTACAGTAAACGACCTAGCCATGATGGGAGCCAAGCCCATTGCCCTCGCAACCTCCCTTATCCTAGAAGAAGGGCTTCATGTAGAGGTTCTTGAAAGGATAGTGAATTCCATCAATGAGGCTTTAGAAGAGGTCGGAATTCCCCTCATAGCTGGAGATACTAAGGTTGTTGAAAGAGGTTCCTTGGAAGGGTTGCTCATAGGGGCTAGCGGACTGGGGATCGCTTCAAGGGTCATAACTGACTACGGCCTTAAGCCTGGAGACAGAATCATTATCACAGCGCCCATCGGAAGTCATGAGCTCACCCTCCTATCGATCCGAAAGGGCCTTAGCTTCAAGACGCCTTTAAGATCTGATGTAGCTCCCCTTTGGAAAATGGTCGAGAAAGCCCTTAACTCAGGATGCATAACGGCTATGAAGGATCCGACAAGGGGGGGCATCGCAGGAGCCTTGAATGAGATGGCTAGGAAGTCGAAGGTAGACATTTTCCTTAGGGAGGAATCGATTCCGATAAGGGATGAAGTGCGAGAGGCTACCGAGGTTTTAGGTCTAGACCCTCTGGAGTTGGCAAACGAAGGAGTGGCAATACTGGGCGTAGATGCAAAAGATGCCCAAAAAGTTCTTGAAGCCATCAAGGTCGACCCTTATGGGAAGCATGCGGCCATCGTAGGGGAGGTTTTAGAAGGCAAAGGAAGGGTCGTCCTCGAAACCATTATCGGAGGGAAGAGAATCGTAAGGGAGCCCATAGGATCCCCTCTGCCCCGCATATGCTGATGTGTGAAAGAGATTTATCGGATTTAGGGAAATCCCAGGGATTCCTTTGAAGGGTTCAGAGAAGGACAAGAAAGCAAGGGCAATGGTAAGGATTTCAGGGCTCGTACAAGGAATCGGCTTTAGGCCCTTCGTTTACAGGCTTGCCTTTGAAAAGGGCTTGAAGGGCTATGTGAAGAACCTCGGGGATGCCGGAGTTGAGGTTCTTATAGAGGGTAAGGAAGTGGATATAAAGGCTTTCCTAGCAGATTTTAAGGATAAAAGACCTCCCCAAGCCCTCTATACGAAAATCGATGTTGAATGGCTCGATTACAGAGGAGAATATAATACCTTCACGATAGATGAAAGCGATGCTATTAGGAGAAACGTAAGTTTATCGATAATCCCTCCCGACATATCAGTGTGCGAAGATTGCCATAAAGATATTTTCAATCCCAAAGATCGGCACTTCCTCTACCCCTTCACATGCTGTGCCATCTGTGGCCCACGCTTCACAGTCATAAAGAACCTTCCCTACGATCGGGATCGGACGACCATGGAGGACTTTCCTATGTGCCAAGAATGTAGCCACGAGTACAATAATCCTTTAGATCGTCGCTTCAACGCCCAGACGATCTGTTGTCCAAAATGTGGTCCAAAGATGACACTCTACGATCATACGGGAAGGATTATGGAAGGACAGAAGGATTCTATGGAAGAGGCTACAAGGCTTCTGGGAGAGGGCTTCATACTGGCAATAAAGGGGATTGGGGGCATCCATTTATCAGTCGGGACTATAGAGGATGAGCCCCTTATGAGACTACGAAAGCGAAGAAGGAAGCCCAACAAGCCCTTCGCCATCATGAGCCCATGCCTTGAGGAAGTAAGGAAGTATGCCATCGTTTCGGAATACGAGGGGGAACTTCTAACCTCCTACGCAAGGCCTATCGTCGTCTTAAGGAAGCAGGATCCTTTTCCCCTTTCAGACCTCATATCACCGGGCCTCGATACAGTCGGTGTTATGCTTCCTTACTCGGGCATTCACTATATGATATTCCACTATCTAAAGCCCAAACAGCCGGCCTTGGTTATGACCTCCGCCAATTTCCCAGGAGAGCCCATGGTTATATCGAACAAAGAAGCCTTTGAAAGGCTAAGGGGCATCGCAGACTACTTCCTCCTCCATAATAGGGATATATGGGCCCGTTGTGATGACTCGGTCTTAAGGATTATCGATGGTCGAAGGATTTTTCTGAGGAGATCGAGGGGCTATGTTCCCATGCCCATAACCCTTCCCTTTTCCTCCAATTTTACCATTGCGGCTGTTGGAGCTGAACTTTCTTCGACGGCAGCCATCTTGAAGAATGATAGGGCATATCTAACCCAGCATATAGGGGACCTCGAGGGTCCCGATTCCTTGACCTTTCTTAAAGGGACCTTAAAACACTTTATTGGACTTTTGGGACTAAGTCGAGTAGATGCCATTGCCTGTGACATGCATCCTGCCTTCCTCTCAAGGACTGTCGCATCGGAGCTTTCTGAAGAACTTGGGATTCCGATCATCGATGTCCAGCATCACCATGCCCACTTGGCATCCCTTATGGCAGAGGTTGGCATCGCGCCTGGGGAGGAAGTCGTTGGCATAGTTTGTGACGGCTATGGCTATGGTATCGATGGGGCACCTTGGGGGGGAGAAATCCTAGTTGGTGGCTATAAAGGCTTCGAGAGGGTTGGCCACCTGGAGCCTCAACCTATGCCTGGCGGGGACCTATGTACCCAGAGGTATGGTAGAATGCTCCAAGGTATCCTCTACAAGGAGATGCCCCGAGAAGAGCTTCGAGAATTCCTTATCAAGGAATGCATAGAGGGGTTCCAAAGGGGATCGATGGAGATCGATATGGTCTTTGATCAAATGGAGAAGGAGATCCACACGCCAAAGACCACGAGTGCAGGAAGGCTCCTCGATGCCGTCTCATGCCTTCTAGGCATCGCCTTTAAAAGGACTTACGAAGGAGAGGGTGCCATAAAGCTTGAAGCCTTTGCAGCAAAGGGTGTTCGGAATTCTTTGGAACTTCCTATCGAAATTGAGGATCGAAGAAACACCCTTGTCCTCAAGACCTCAAGGATGGTCAAGGCTGTATTCGAGCTTAGAAACTTTCATCGAAGGGAAGATCTTGCCAGTGCATTTCAAAAGGCCCTAGGAACTGGTCTGGCTGAGATGGCTATTAGAATCGCTAGGGAACGGGGAATAGGCTTGATAGGCTTTACGGGTGGAGTAGCCTATAACGAAGCCATAAACCAAGTTATAAGGAGAAGGGTAGAAAGGGAAGGTTACAGATTCCTTCGCCATGAATTAGTTCCTTGCGGGGATGGGGGCTTATCCCTCGGCCAGGCAGCCATAGCCTCCTTCAAGGCATAATTACAAACTCTTCCTTTTTGCCCTACCTTTCTAAGGCTCCATTTGGGATGCCCATATCCTGCAGGAGCCTTCGCTACTGACCATACAGGCTCCTTTCGGCCTTTCTGGCGTACATGCCTTCATAAAGAGGGGACAGTCCCTAGGAGTAATCTTTCCCAGGATGACTAGATGGCAGCTACATCCAGGATGGATATCCCTTCCTTCTCCAACCTTTATTTCATACCTCTTTCTTGCATCTTGGTCTGAAAAGGCATCCTTTAGCTCCAGCCTTGAGGATGGGATCGAACCGATACCCCTCCATGCTCCTTCGGAGATCCTGAAAACTTCAGAAATAAGTCTTTGAGCCTTTAGGTTCCCTTCGTATGTAACGGCCCTAGTGTATTCGTTTTCCAACCTTGGTTTTCCCTCCTTCAGTTGTTTTAGAAGCATGTATATGGCTAGAAGGACATCAAGGGGTTCAAAGCCCGCGATGACGATTGGCATACCATAAACCTCAGGGAACCTCATGTAAGGTTTCATGCCGATGATGGTTGAGACATGACCCGGAGCTATGAAGCCATCGATGGAAAGGTCCTTCAAACCTAAGAGGAATTCCATGGCAGGGGGGATAAGTCTGTGGCTTACAAGAAAGCTAAGGTTCTTCGGGCTTCTCAAAACCTCCAAGGCCGTTATAGGAGCGGTGGTTTCAAAGCCTACGGCAAAGAAAACGAACTCTCGATCCTTCTCCTTCTTAGCCATCTCATAGGCATCCCTAAGGCTGTAGACAATCCTTACATCGCCCCCCAAGGACCTAGCATCTTCTAGAGAAAGCCTTGTTCCAGGGACCCTGTACATATCCCCGAAGGTTATGACTGTTACACCATTCATTGCCAGCCAAACCGCTTCGTCGATTTCCCTAGCTGGTACGATGCACACAGGGCAGCCAGGTCCAGCGGATAGGTAAAGATTCTCTGGAAGGAGGCTCCGGAGTCCAGAGTGGGTTATCGTCCACTCGTGGGTTCCACAGACATGGCAAATCCTTATCGTTTTATCGGTTACAAGGCCCCTTATCCTATCGATGACGCCCTTAGCAAGGCTTTTTTCCCTTAGCCTTGAGAGGGATTCCATAGAAACGCCCATGAAGATTAAAGATGGGATCCAAAAGCCTCTTCAAACAGCTTAATGGTCTCTTTGGCTTCCTCTTCGTCCACGACTTGTATGGCATATCCTACATGAACTAAAACATACTGACCTTCCTTCACCCTTACAAGTGAAACATCTACATCCCTTAAGATTCCATGACCGAAGTCTACCTTGGCCATACGCCCCTTAACCTCAAGAACCCTTGCAGGTATTGCGAGGCACATCCGATAAGGAGAAGTACGACTCCCTAAAAAGGATTCTGGAAGCCAACAAGTAAGCCTTATCCAAGCCAAGAGTGGTGATGTTCACCGCTAAGAGTGCGAACTGGCATAATGCTATCCCGTAATTGCACAGCACCAAAGGATTGAGGGTCCTTCGATTTCATCGTTAATCTTTCGAAAACGATTTTTTGGCATAAAGATCTTTATTTTTAAGGAGCGTTAAACGAAATTCGCATGGAAGGGTGAAAAAGTATGAGAGAAGTTATAGTGGCTGAGGAAGGAGAGATCCTTGATGTAGAGCTCTCCGAAAACCTTCTCAAGATGAATGAGGAATTGGCATCAAAGAATAGGGAACTTTTGAAAAAACATGGCATAAAAAGCGTAGAGATCATGGGTTCCATCGGCTCTGGAAAGACATCCCTCATTGCTGAGATGGTAAAAAGGCTGAAGGAAAAATATAGGATTGGCTTTATAGCCGGGGATTTAACCACCACCATAGATTCGGATCGCATCTCGAAAAATGGAGTTGACGTTGTCCAGATAAACACAGGAAAAGAATGTCATCTAGATGCCAACCTTGTTATGAAAGCCTTGGAACGATTGGATTTAGAGGCTCTGGACCTTCTCTTCATAGAGAATGTGGGGAACCTCATATGCCCCGCGGAGTTTAGGCTAGGTTCCGAAAAAAGGGTTGTTGTCGTGAGCATTACAGAGGGTCCCTTTATGGTTGTGAAACATCCTTTCATTTTTATGGAGGCCGATGTCGCTGTTATCAATAAGATCGATCTTGCAGAAGCCATGGGAATAGAAGTTTCGAAGCTGGAAAAGGATGCCCTTACTATAAACCCAAGGATAAAGGTTGTGAAGACTAACTGCCGAACTGGTGGGGGAATTCCTAAGGTAATAGAGGCCCTAGGACTTTAACAAGTTACATCATGGGAAGCAAGTGATGATGCGAGCCAAACAAAGCCCAGAAAAGGAAGGTTCGATGGGAGTTAAGAATGCATGAGTATTCTATGACTGTAAGTCTGGTTAATGCTGTTTTGAGGGAGGCTAAGAAGAAGAATTCCAAAAAAGTTCTGGAAGTTCATTTGTCAGTTGGAAGCCTTAGCCTTCTTGCCCATGAGCAGCTAAAGTTCTGGTATAAGGTCCTTGGAAAGGGAACGATTCTCGAAGGTTCCAATCTACGAATAAGTGTAGAAGAGGGTGAGGTGGAGTGCGAGGACTGCGGTTATAAAGGGCCGATAAGATATGAGGAAAGGCTTTATGACCACCTTTTCTTTCCAACAGTAAGCTGTCCTCGATGTGGTTCCTTTGTCAAGGTCGTGAAGGGAAGGGAGTGTATCATAAAAAGCATAAAGATGGTCATCTAAAGTTGAAGGTTGGGATGTCCCAAAAGGTAAACCTAAATAAAAAAGAGCAGACAAATTTCAGATACTATTTCTTAGTCCAAAGATATCTTTAGATGATCAAATCAATGGGATTTCACTTAAAAGTCGATGAATATTAGGTATTTAAGAAGGTTCGATATTCTAGTTCTTAATAACGTTTTGTATTAAAGTGTGCTTAATAAAGGTGAAAATTCATCTATATCATTTTTCTTAAGAATATATAAGGTATAGGGACTGATATCCATATATCCTTGGTTATAACCATCAGTCCAGATTTCGGAGGAAATCCTTACGGATCTAAAAGAAATTTCTAAACCCCTCTCCGAAGGGAAAAAGTTTAATGTAGGGATGCATAGTCCTAGAGACTGGATGGATATTGGAGGAGATCCCAATTGTTGATCGTTCCAATAATCCTTCAGACCCTATTCGTACCAGTAACCTATGTTCTTGGACGGAGGTTAGGCAAAAATACAGGTTGGGTTGTTTCGGTGGGACTAGGCTTTTCCTTGGCTTATCTCCTGGCAGTAACGGTAAACTCCCATGGAGAAGCCCTTGAGGAGACCTATGCCTGGGGAGAAAGTCTGCCCTTAAACTTCCTTCTAAGGGCTGACAGTATAAGTCTCCTACTAGCTATTCTTATAAACTTCCTATGCCTCCTCGCATCCATTTATTCAATCGCATACATGGAGAGAGAGTCAGGACTCGAAACTTACTATTCCCTTCTTACCCTTTTTGCCTTGGGAATGACAGGGGTCGTCCTTTCTGCCAATCTCATCCAGTTCTTCTTCTTCTGGGAACTCATGGTTCTACCTTCCTTTTTCCTCATTGCTAAATGGGGCTATGGGGGGGCTTGGGATGCAGCCTTCAGATATTTCATCTACTCCCAATTCGGAGCCGCCCTCATACTTTCTGGTATTGCCCTCACCTATGCCGAAACGGGGACCCTGAACATGTATGAGATTCCCTCCTTGTTGGAGAATATTGATCCGGGCTTATGGCAGTTTATCGTTGCATCGCTTATCTTAGGTTTCGGTGTTAAGATGGCCCTTTGGCCAGTTCAGGCTTGGCTTCCGCCAGCCCATGCAGATGCCCCAACTCCTATAAGTGTCCTTCTAAGTGGAATCATGATCAAATGTGGAGTCTATGGCATCTTTAGAGTTCATCAATTATTCTTTAGCCATTCTATACCGATTTTTTCTTTCATGCTCGGCTCCATAGCCATCCTCACGATGCTTTACGGAGGATTAATGGCCCTAATCGAAACGGATCTGAAAAAGCTCTTCGCCTACTCGAGTATAAGCCATATGGGCTATATCTTCTTTGGCCTTTCCTTCGCCCTTGATCATGGTCCTGGCCTATCGGCTGCTCTCCTACACATCGTAAACCATGCCTTAAGCAAGGGTCTCCTATTCATGTGCGCTGGAGTCTTCCTTCATTCCTTCGGAACGAGGGATATTCGAAACCTTCGAATAGGTATAAGGAGGCCTATTACCTTCGCAGGCTGCATCATCGGTGCGTTAGGTCTAATAGGACTTCCTCCATCCCTAGGCTTTTGGAGCAAGGATATGCTTTTAGCCACAGCTTTGGAAACCCACATCCTTCCCTTCATCATAGCCATGGTAGGCACTTCGGCCTTGGCTGTGGCCTACAGCCTAAGGTGGCTTTTCATACTTTTTCTTGGAAAGGATCCCGGATGCAATGAAGACCATCTTGCCCATAATGGGCATAAAATACCCTTAATCATGGAGTTTCCGATGCTTTTATTGGTCATAGCGTCATCGACTTCTATGTTCTACGTGGAATCTTTAGGGGGCTTCTTAGGCATTGAGCACATTGAAATCGAGTTTATTCCTATTTCCATGTCCATCATGGGACTTCTCATAGGAGGCCTTCCGATCTATGTAGCCCATCGTAGGGGAATTCTTCTCAAGGGCGTCTTTCAAGAGAACAGCTTTGGAAGGGCATTTCTGAAGGTATTGGAAGTCTTCTCACTGGAGAAGGCATATTATAGGCTCTTTGCCCATTCTCTTCTAACGCTTTCCAACGGTCTTTTCGAACGGCTAGAAACTGGTATAATCGATAAATTTAACTATGTCATCGCAGGTTTAGTCCGTTCCATTAGCGAGCAAATAAGGAGAATTCAAACAGGGATCTTATCCTTTAACTTTCTTGCCATGATGGTCGCAATATCCATTATCCTCATATACATACTCGTGACTTTCCTTTAAAGAGAGGAAGCTATGATGTCTCTAGCCCGGGGCTATGGAAGGTGCAAAGCCTTCTCCTATTATTTGAACCGATCTTAATCAGGAAGGGTATTGGCGATGTAGAAAATTTGATGCGCATCATGGACTTGAACAATGTGATTAAGAGCGATTTGAACTTTAGAATGATGTACGCTATCTTTAGCTAGAAGGTTTATATGAGATTTAAGCTGAAGGTGATTTGTTAAAGGTTCTGGATTTAAAGGGCGAAGCCTTATATTTTGCCTCGGATATCAGTCACGGATAGTTAGCAACATGGAGTTGAACCTTTCTCCTTGGGGAAAATCGCCATAGTGGCCGATCAGGATACGGCTATGCTTTTCAAGCTGGGGGGCATCAGGCATACCTATGCTGTCAGGTCTCAAGAGGAGGTTGAGAAAGTGATTAAGGAAATTGTGGAGGGCGGGGACTTTAGCGTCCTAATATTAATGGAAAGATTTGCCGAGGTAGTCCAACCCCTCCTTACAAGGATGATGAAGACGCAAAAGTACCCTATCGCTATAACGATTCCTGATAGAAAAGGGCCGATTGAGAAGGAGGTTGATCCTGTTTTTGAGATTATTAAGGAGGCCTTAGGAGTTGAGTTAAAGATCAAGAAGAAAGGATAGGAAGGGATTAAGAATGCCAGTCGTAGGTTTGATCCAGAGGATCGTTGGTCCCCTCATCGTTGCCAAGAATATGATAGGAGCCCGTATGCATGAGTTGGTCAGACTTGGGGAGCTTGGAATCATAGGAGAAATCATACGACTTGAAAGGGATAGGGCCGCTATTCAGGCTTATGAGGAAACGACGGGCTTAAGGCCAGGCGACAAAGTCGAAGGTACTGGAAAGCCCCTTTCAGTGACCCTAGGTCCTGGTTTGATGGGCAAAATCTACGATGGGGTTCAGAGACCTCTTCCAGGAATAGCTGATAAAAGCGGTAGCTTCATCGAGAGAGGTATGAGCATCGATCCCTTGGAAATGGATAAGAAATGGTTCTTCCAGCCCCTTATAAAGGCTGGTTCAAAGGTTGTCGGGGGAGATATCCTTGGCTTAGTTCAAGAAACCCCCCTTGTCCTTCATAGGATTCTCGTCCCCCCTTTCTATGA
The DNA here is from genome assembly GCA_018396395.1 of Candidatus Bathyarchaeota archaeon. GTDB lineage: Archaea > Thermoproteota > CALKCG01 > B24 > JAGTQN01 > JAGTQN01. Next base: position 14,867 of record JAGTQN010000002.1, read on the forward strand.
GGGTGTTGTGAGGCACATCGTTAAGGAAGGGGATTATAGCATCAGGGAGCCCATAGCCGAGATCGAGACACCGAGGGGATCGATTCAAAAAGTCTATTTGGCCCAAACTTGGCCGGTGCGGGTTCCTAGACCTTATAAGGTTATGATGCCCCCTACGATTCCCCAGTCGACGGGCCAGAGAGTGATCGATGCCTTCTTCCCAATCTGCAAGGGCGGCACAATCATGATTCCAGGTGGTTTTGGAACTGGAAAGACTGTGATGCTCCACCAGCTCGCGAAGTTCATAGAAGCCGATATAGTGGTCTTCGTAGGCTGTGGGGAAAGGGGGAACGAGATGGCAGACGTTCTTGAAAGCTTTCCTAAGCTGAGGGATCCAAAGAGTGGAGAGCCCCTTATGGCGAGGACTATCCTCATAGCGAATACTTCGAATATGCCTATAGCTGCAAGGGAGGCAAGCGTCTATACTGGTCTAACGATGGCCGAGTACTACAGGGATATGGGTTACGATGTAGCCCTTATGGCCGATTCTACCTCCAGATGGGCAGAAGCCCTGAGGGAAATCTCAGGCCGCCTAGAAGAGATGCCTGGGGAGGAAGGTTATCCGGCTTATCTGGCCGCAAGGCTAGCAGAGTTCTACTCGAGGGCAGGTCATGTAATAACCTTGGGAAGCGATGATAGGAGGGGATCCATTACGGTTATCGGGGCTGTTTCGCCACCTGGCGGAGACTTCTCCGAGCCTGTCACCCAGAACACGCTCAGGATCGTGAAGGTCTTTTGGGCCCTCGATTCATCCCTTGCCCATCGTCGCCACTTCCCAGCGATAAATTGGTTGACTAGCTACTCTATGTACTTCGACCAAGTAACCGAATCCTATAATAAGGAAGTTGGCTCGGACTGGGGAAGAATCGTTAGGGAAGCCATCACCCTCTTAGGACAGGAGGAAGAGGTGAAGGAGGTTGCCTCCCTCTTGGGAACTGAGGTTTTGGCAGAATCCCAACGTCTCATCGTCGAAGTGGCAAGAAACCTTAGGGAGAACTTTCTAAGGCAGAGTGCCTTCCATCCCGTCGATGGATACTGTTCTAAAGAAAAAACTTTTCATATGCTTAGAACGATACTTAAGTTCTATAGAAAGGCTAGGTTTGCCATCGGCCAAGAGGTTCCCTTAAACAGAATAATGTCTCTTCCAGTCATCGAGGAGATGGCTAGAATGAAACTCATCCCCAGCGAGGAAATAGCCAAAGTAGCCGATGAAATCGACAAGAAGATTGACGAGGAGATAAATCTCCTTGTGGAGGAGCAGGCAAGGAAGAAGAAGGGATGATCATGAGTTCTTTACCTCATATCAAACTAGCAAGCGTTAGGGAAATCTCGGGGCCTCTACTCTTTGTAGAAACGATGCCAGGGGCATCCTTCGGTGAACTCGTTGAAGTGACAACTCCCACAGGCGAGGAAAGGTGGGGCCAGATTATCGATGTTAGCGAAGATATAACCCTCATCCAAGTCTTTGAGGGTACCCTTGACCTTGATGTAAAATCTACCATCATTCGACATACGGGAACCCCCATCAAGCTAAGGGTTTCCATGGATATGTTGGGAAGGACCTTCGATGGGCGGGGAAATCCAAGGGATGGTGGGCCTTCTATTATCGCCGAGGATGAGCTCGATGTCCATGGAAAGCCCATCAATCCTTATTGTCGAGCCCATCCCAGCGAATTCATTCAGACAGGGATCTCTGTTATCGATGGAATGAATACCCTTTTAAGGGGCCAGAAGCTGCCAATCTTCTCTGGGTCTGGTCTTCCCCATAGGCTTCTGGCCGCCCAAATCGTAAGGCAAGCAACGGTTCTTGGGCAGGCAGAGGCCTTTACAGTAATCCTAGCAGCCATGGGCGTTACGGGTGATGAGGCTAAGTTCTTCAGGGATGAGTTTGAAAGGATGGGTGTTATGGACAGGGTCGTGGTCTTCCTCAATATGGCAGAGGATCCAGCTTTGGAAAGGATTCTGACGCCCAGACTCGCCCTTACGGCTGCCGAGTACCTTGCCTTTGAGCAGGATATGCATGTCCTCGTCGTCTTAGTTGACATGACCTATTATTGTGAGGCGCTACGAGAAGTCTCAGCCGCCAGGGCCGAGGTACCGGGAAGGAGGGGATTTCCTGGCTACATGTACACAGATTTGGCTACCATATACGAGCGGGCTGGAAAGATCCATGGAAAAAAGGGATCTATAACTCAGGTACCCATCCTTACGATGCCTGAGGATGACATAACCCACCCAATCCCAGACCTGACGGCTTACATCACGGAGGGACAACTCGTTTTTGATAGGGATTTGTACAGGAGGGGCATATATCCGCCTATAAACCCGCTTCCAAGCCTTTCGAGGCTTATGGATAAAGGCATAGGAGGGGGAAAGACGAGGGAAGACCATAAGCAACTCTCAGACCAGCTTTACTACGCCTATGCTGAAGGAAGGATCGTAAGGGAAGCTGCTATGATCTCTGGCGAGGAGGCCCTAACCGAAAGGGATAGGTTATACCTGAAGTTTGTGGATAGGTTCGAAAGAGAGTTTATAAACCAAGCCCCCTATGAGAACAGGGACATTGAAAAAACCTTGGACATTGGTTGGAATGTCCTATCGGTCTTTCCTGAGGCGGAGCTTTCTAGGATTGACCCCGATATCATAAAGAAGTACTACCGGGGTTCAGGATCAAAGGCGTGAAGGTTTCCTCATGTCGGTCGAGAGACTGGCTGTTCAGCCGACAAGGGAACAGCTTTTAAGGCTTAGGCGTCGAAAGGTACTAGCCCAAGCTGTTTTAGACGTTCTCCAAAGAGATCTTAGCGCCCTTACAGAAGAATTCTTCCGATACCTTGACATGATAACTCCCCTAAGGAATGAAATGTACAAGGCTTTGGAAGAAGCCTATGCCTCTTTTTCAGAGGCTAAGATGCTCATGGGGCGGGGAATTTTTTCCTCCTCATGGACGACTGTTTTGGATCGCTTTGAGGTCGATACGAAGGCTACTGTTTTTAGAAAGGTTTCAATACCTGTTCTCAACCTCGTCGAAGCCAAGACGGTAGCTCAGGATAAGCCGATGGATGCTGAAAGTTTGAATTACAGTCTTTCTGACACGACGGCAAAACATGACGATATGATGAGCAAAGTAAAGGAAGTCATAAGGACCGCCATAAAGCTTGCAGAGGCCGAAGGGGCCCTTTCTACCATCGTTGAAGCCATGGCTGCTACGAAGAGGAAGATGAATTTCATCCAGCACAAAGCAATACCACAGATAGATGCGACAATTCGATGGGTAGAGCTGATCCTTGAGGAAACGGAGAGGGAAGACAGCATAAGGATAAGGGTTCTACAAAATAAAAGAAAAGAGAAGGGACTATCCTAGGCGGTCCTGAACAAAGCCTTTGCAATTCTAAGCCGTAAAGCCATCTCATGGAAGCGTATGAGGGACTCAAAGGTATAATCGACGAGGCCCCTTCCATCCATTCTTCGGATGACGACTCCGCCAGAGGCTTCTATACCATCCTTTCCTAAGAAAAGCCTTGTACCTTTCTCCATTCCAAGTTCCTTTGATATGGCGTTTAGATTAAGCTTCGAAGCCAATTCTCGGTCTTCATTGCAAAGGAGGACCTCGAGCTCTCCGCTTCCTAATGCCTTAGCTCCTTTCCTTATCATATGAGTAAGAAGGGATAGGTATCGCTCCTCAGACTTCTTAAGCTCATGGAGTTCCTTTACCGTAGCCTCAAGAACTTTATCGATCAACCTAAGCTTTTCTTGGGAGATCATCCTTGAAGCCTTCATCCTTGCATCTGAAAGAACCTGTCTTCGAATTCTTTCGGCTTCCTCTTCAGCTCCTCTCAAAATCCTTTCCACATCATCCTTCGCATCCCTTTTTGCCTGTTCCTTTCGCTCCTCGATAATAGCCTCAGTTCTTTTTTTAGCCTCCTCCCTTATTCTTTCTACCTCTAACTGGGTATCTTTAGCGATCCTTTCAAGAATTCTTTTCAATCCTTCTGATGAAGGGCCTTCTTCCATACAATCAATCCTCTGATTCGACGATGGATAGAACCCCTTCCAAGACCGATTTGAGGGCCTCTTTAAAGTTCGCCTCAGCCCTTGAACGGATGCTCATAACTTCCTTCTCTGCCTTCTTTAGGATCCTCTCCGCCTCTTCTTGGGAGGCCTTCCTCGCCTCCTGCCTCAATCTTTCTGCGTGTTGTTCAGCCTCCCTAAGAATTTCATCAAGGGTTGTATCGTAAATCTTTATCGAATCAATCCTGGCTTTTTCGAGAAGGGATTCAGCCTCAGCCCTTGCATGGTCGATGATTTCTTGGGCCTTTTCCTCAGCTTCTTTGACAGCCTTCAGGTAATCAAGGATCGAGCTTCCCATATTAACACACCATGGTTGCCAATGAAACCTCTCGAAGGCTTTGAAACGTCCCTGCCCTTTAAGCTCTTAGTGATTGGAGGTTCTTTTTTAATCTTTCCTAGGCAAGCTTTTGAGGTTTGAAATTTGGTAATGATCCGATGAGGTTTTATGGTGACTTCTATTGCTCGCCATCTATTCCCCTATCCTTGTCTGCTATTAGAGAGCTTACCGCCCTTTTCAAGGGGCCTGATCAGTTCCTAAAGCTACGCTCCTTATGATATAATCGGCTTTCTGTCGAAATACGAGCCTTAGAGCTCTTGTCGCGGAATCACCTCTGAAAGCATAGCAGCCTAAAACTATTGATGCCTTTTTCTTTTTCTTCGAAATAACTCGATACATACCAAGATTAGCATCGTTTCTCCAGATTCTTGACGCCCTCTTACTAAGAAGACCGAAGTCCAGAGATCGAAGCCCAAAGGCTTTATCGTCCCTTAAAGTAAAGGGAGTCTGCTAGGGGCTATAATGCTAATGATGCTTATGCTTATATTTTCCTCCACAATCTTTTCTTGGGGCGATCATAAACTCGCGAAGAAGAGGCGCCATAACATTCGTTATGGGATGAACCTAGGTCTCGATAAAGCGAGGAGTTGGAAATGAAGCTTAGTGTTTCCAAATATGGTTATATAACTACTAGAATCAGAGGGATGAAGGCCAGCTTAATCGATGAAGGAGGTTATAGTATCCTTCTAGGATGCCCTGACTTAGAAGGGCTCTTGAGCTTTCTGAAGACCACCCCATATGGGGAAGACCTTTCAGAGATTCAACCTGGAGCCGTAAGGGCCTTATCCCTTGAGGGAGCTTTTTTAAGGAACTTTTTTAAAACCTTAAGTAAGATAGCCGAAAAGGCATCTTCCGATGTGGCTTCTCTCATACTCGGCTATCTGAAGAAGTTTGAGGCTGAAAATCTTAAGGTCGCCCTAAGGGCCTTAAAGGGAGGCATTGACTACGAGGAGGCCCTAAAATACATCGTACCCATTCCAAGGGGGCTGAGTGCAGAAACTTATAGGGATTTGCTGGGCGTAGCTCGGGATGTCGAAAGCTTCGTACAATTCCTTGAAAAGACTGAGTACGGAGCCTTATTAGCCAGTTCCATGAAAGGCTATTTGGAGAAGAAAAACCTCATACCCTTGGAAAGGGCTTTAGATTTCCACGTTTACGGATCTCTATGGGCCATTATGGAAAGGCTCGACAGGAGAGATAGGGTTATTGCCAAGAAGCTCATCGGCGCAGAGTTGGAAATCAGAAACATTAAGATTCTGTTGAGGGGTAAGATCCTAAGACTAGACCCAAGCGAAGTCAGGGAGTACCTCTATCCAGTATTCCTCGCATTAACTCCAGAGAATGTGGATCTCGCCTTAAAGGCCCAAGATGTGGAGGGAGCGATAAGGGCTTTGATGGTCCAACCTTACAGGGATATGCTTACAAAGGTTCTGATGGAATATGAACAAAGGGGTTCCTTAGCCTCCACAGATTTGGAGGGAGATCGCCTCCTCGTCAAAATGTGTAGAAGAATACTGAGGGTTTATCCATCACCCTTCCATGTGGGCATTATTCTTTCATACATCATCTTAAAATGGTTTGAAGTTCGTAACTTGAGAGCGATTGTCTATGGAAAAGAAGACGGTTTAAGTCCCGAATCGATAGAAAGGCTATTGGTCTATTAGGATATTTGCTCCGTTTCATCTGAAGTTATATATGCTTACGGAGAAGGAAGGCACCTCATTTCACTTCATTTCATTTCCGATTCTTGCATGACGAAGGCTTAAGATGGTACGATGGATTTCATAGCCTCGAGAAGGAAGTCCGTTATGAGGCTGGGAAAAATGCCAAAGACGATAGATAGAGCGATCAGGATCAAGAGGGGCGCTATGACTAAAGGTGAAGCCTCCTTGACGCCCTCTAAATGATCAGGCCTTTTCCCGAAGAATACCCTCCGTATAGTCCAAAGTCCATAGCTGGCCGTGAGGACCGTCGAAAGGATGCCTACGTATGCTATGAGGAGCCTTACTGAAGAATGGCTGTTATGGGTTATCTCTTGGAAAACTCCCATGAAAAGCATCCATTCGGACTGGAAGCCGCTGAGGGGAGGTATTCCCATAATCGTCAAGAAGCCTATGATGGCCGCTGTAGAGGTTATAGGCATCTTCGATGCCAAGCCCCCCAATTTCTTTATGCTTCGAAGGCCTTCGGTTTGGAGCATGATTGCTCCCGCGACCATGAAGAGGATTCCCTTTCCAATCCCATGGGAAACGTAGTGGAACATGGAGCCCGAAATGCCAAGAAGCCTCAAGGATGTAATTCCAAAGAGAATGTACCCCATCTGGCTTATACTCGAGTAGGCAAGTAGCCTTTTTAAATCGTCTTGGGCTAGAGCCATCATTCCCCCGTAAATCATGGTAACCACGGCCCAAATCGATAGGAGGGGACCTAAGACTCCAAAAACCTCTGGGAAAAGGCTCATAGGTATCCTCACCATTCCGTAACCTCCTATCCCTATCATGGCTGGTGAAAGGAGGGCGCTTATTGGCGTTGGAGCCTCAGCATGGGCATGGGGAAGCCATATGTGGAGGCCGAATACCGCCATCTTTACAAAGAAGCCGAGGAACATGGCAATAGATATCCATCTAATGACTTCAGAAGGGTATTGCTTCATTTGTAGAATGGTTTGTATCTCGTAGATGTCGAAGGATCCAGCAGGAAGGGTAAGGACATGGGTGCTGATTATACCTGCAAGGAGGGATAGAGCTCCTACATGGGTCCATATGAAATACATGAAGGCTATTCGCTCCCTATTTCCATAGCCCCATTGGGCTATCAGAAAGTAGGAGGGTATGAGCATAAGCTCGTAGAATAGATAGAATTCTATGAGGTTTGTCGAGAGGACTGCTCCCTGCATACCTGCGGCATAAAGGAGGTAGAGGGCGAAATAGGTTCCGTATTCATGGGAGGCTTCTCCAATCCTATGCTTCATATAAGGAATCGAGTAGAGGGCGATTAAGGTAGAAAGGATTCCTATGGTCATAACGAAGGGAAGGCTGAGGCCGTCAAGGCGAAGGCCGAAACTCAGACGAAAGGCTGGAACCCAACTATATTCCTCAGTGTAAACCCCATCTTCGGCTGATAGGCCTGCCGAAAGGGCTAGAGCCAGGGCTAAAGCGTAGAAAAGGGATGCGAAGGCGATCCAACCAGTTTTCTCGCCAATCTTTTTAGCCGATAGAAAAACTGCAATGGAGGAAAAAATAGGCACGATAACGATTTGAAGGAGAATTCCCGCCATACAAATCCCTCTTATACTAGCTCTTGTTTTCTCCTAATCGAGTTAAATCCCTTATCTCGGCTCTTGGAGCCTTTTATTGCCCAGCTTCTTTCCAAGATTGACGATGATCTGTAAAAGGTGAAACAGGGAGGCTCCAGAGCTTTGTTCGTCGACAGATCAGAGGATCCTCCGATCCCATCGACGTACCTAACGGTCATTCGTTGACACCTCCGCGAAGCTTTCGCCATTTTTCTTAAAATAACCTTCGTGGTCATCCGTTACATATTTAAGATTTGTGTATTGAAGATGGGGTGTTGTAACCTTAAGCCTTCCGCACCGCCTCCTCTACGAGGCTTAGCATGGAAAGGGGCTAGGATGCGAAGGATCCGCATGGAGCCTTTCCCAAAGCCATATGATACCTTACGTTATAGTAGCCTTTCCAGGCTTCAAGCCATGCGGATAAATGGCTGAAGGGCTTATGGCATATGCATGGGAAGTATAGATCGAAGATAAGAAAAGTCCTTAAGCCTACGCTTTACTTCCTTGCTTAGCCTTTCAGGAGGCTTTAGGAGGCTTCCATCATGGATGAGCCTAAGCCCTAGTTCCGAGTAAGGCTTTACTTTATGCCATACCATGGAGCCATATCGGCTAAGATACGATAATCCTTACGCCATAATTTTCCTTTCCTTAACTTAAGCTTCCTTAGGAATAGATATGCCGTAATGTAACGTAACGTAAGGCTATTCCTCTCCCTGTCCAGCTCAGCTCTAAGGCAAGGATTCGCCTGGCCTTGATCTGGGCTCTAAGGCCATCCATTCCATATCCAGGCTTTGACGCTATTCAACGCTTCTCTCATCTCGTCCACGACGGCCGTCCTAGCCTTACCCTTATAGAAGGCTTCTGAAATGATGAAATGATGAAATGAAGGGCTTCCAAAGCGATGGAATGGAAACAACGCCATATGGATTCATGGCTTCTAGGAAGCCATAGGCTTATTCCATGGCTTTTGAATCCTTCCTTAGGATAGACATGGAAGGTATAAGTATATGGCATAAGCTATGATCTGCCTAGGAGTCCTATCTCTTTCGAAGGGTTTCATAAAGCATTGAGGGAGATAGGGCTCCTCTAAGGCTTAAGGTTACAGCACCCACGAAGTAGATTGCCTTAATCCTGAGGCATGCTACTGCCTGAGATTGCGACTGATCTACCATGGCACCGAAGGTGGAAATTCTAAGGATCGTCCAATAGGGCTTTGAGGTAAGACAAGGATGATGCATTGCTAGATTCTATGGCTAGCCATTCTCTTCTTGGCTAGAACGGATAAATGCCTATGATTTTAACCTTAAGTGAGAGCGTATCCTTGAAAGAATGGGCTTTCCTTGGGTATCCTTTCCGATAGAGAGATTAAGGCCTTCATGCATTCGGGACAGATATCCATCGAGCCCTTCATAGAGGAACGACTAACGCCGAATGGCTATGATCTTTCGGTAGCCGAACTTCTCATCCCTGCCCAAGGTCTCCGTCTAATAAGCGATAAAGCCAGAGTCCCGCCATTAACATGGTTTCTCGTGGGAACTTTGGAAAAGATCCGTCTAGGAGCCAAGGTTTCAGCCCAACTTTGGATTAAAAGTAGCTGGGCTAGAAGAGGAGTCCTAGGTTCCTTCGGAAAGGTAGATGCGGGCTTTCAAGGAACCTTAACCTTATCCGCCTTTAATGCCTCCCAGAATCCCCTTGAAATCGCGATAGGAGATCCCTTTGCCCAGATCGTCTTCGAGACCCTTATTTCAGAGGCTGAACTCACCTATGAAAAGCGAAGCGGACGCTATCAAGGGCAGATAGGCATTAAGATTTAGAGGCTTAGGCATAGAAGGCGAAATAAAATTGAAGGCTGAGGATTTGGCTCTTATAGCCGATGAAATACGAAGATGCCAGTTGTGCCCCCTTCACAGAGGTAGGATAAAGGCAGTTCCAGGGGAAGGCTCATCCAATGCCAAGCTGATTTTCATAGGAGAAGCGCCTGGGGCCGAGGAAGATAGGCAAGGTAGGCCCTTTGTTGGAGCTGCTGGAAAGCTGTTGAACGATGCCATGGCAGGAGCCGGTATTCGAAGGGAGGATGTTTTCATTACGAATGTCATCAAATGCAGGCCACCGGGAAATAGGGAGCCAAAACCGGAGGAAGTGGAGGCTTGTCAAATTTATCTTAAGCGCCAGATGGATATCATCAATCCTAGATTTGTATGCCTCTTGGGAAATACGGCAATAAAAGCCCTACTCGGAAGTCCAAGGCCTGGAATGAGGGGCAAATCCTTTGAAAAAAATGGAAGAATCTATTTCCCGACCATTCATCCGGCGGCGGCTATATACAACCCGCGCCTTAAATTAGTCCTTGAAATTCACCTTTCTAGGCTTAAGGGCCTTCTAGACTCGCAAAGTTAGGTTCCATCATGGCTTTGCTAGGGCCATTGTTTTCCCTTGCAATCTTACGTAGACTTTCTTATTTCTATACATTCACGGTTAGATACCTAGATGCCCCTTTATCGAGGTTGTCATTCCTCGCTGAATGGCAAGTTCGAAAGGATAGAACGAAGCTTAAGGAAAGGTCCCTAATTAGGGATTAACCTTCGATAATCTAGAAGGGTCTTTCTCAAGGCAGGGAATGAGCCTTTTTTATGTCCGCTATAAATTTCTTAATTGGTGGGTTAGTTGCGAATTTCAAGGGAAACCTTAGAAGGCATAATTCCAGCCCTCGTGACACCCTTCACGCCTAACGATGAGGTTGATGAGGCTGCCCTTAGAAAACTCATCAGATATGTACTTGAAAATGGAGTCCATGGCGTCATGACGACGGGTGGAAATGGAGAGTTTCCCCATTTGCTGAGGGAAGAAAGGATGAAGGTTTTAGAGATTACCGTCGATGAAGTCAATGGAAGAGTCCCCGTAATTGCCTGCACCTCTGCTTGCAGTGTAAAAGAAACGGTCCTTTTAGGAAAGCATGCCGAGGATTCGGGGGCCGATGCCCTTATCCTCGTTCCACCCTACTACTACAAGCTTCCAGAGGAGAGCATCCTCGACTTTTACAAGGGCATAGCCGAACAAGTCACGATACCTATAGTCGTATACAACAACCCAGCCTATACAGGTCATAACATACGCACAGCGCTTATGGAACGCTTAGCAGAGATCCCAGGAGTCGTAGGGTTAAAGCAGAGTAACCCAGACATTAGTCAAACCCTCGAGATCATAAGGTTGTTAGGCGATAGAATTGCGGTCCTGACGGGTATTGATAGCCAGTTATTTCCCGTCCTTTCGATTGGAGGAAAGGGCATCTTCTCGACGGCTGCCTGCGTCATTCCGAAACAGATGGTCGAAGTTTATGAGGCTTTTCGAAGGAAGGAGTTTGAGAAGGCCTTAAGGCTTCACATGAGAATGCAAGTTCTCAACAGGTTTTTCGAGTATGAGCCGGGCTATGTAGCGCCATGTAAGGAGGCCCTCGCCATGATCGGGCTACCTTGTGGAGCCATCAGGGCACCCTTACCGCCATTGAGGGAGAAGGAACGGGAGGAATTACGGGAAGCTCTGAAAAACATGGGGCTTCTCAGCTAGACTAACTGGAAAAAGTTGGAGCCATGAAAAATGCCCCTAATCTTTCACATTTTTCTTTTCCTTTTTCATCTTCCGAAAAGAAAGTTCGATTTTGGCACGTCCCTAAAGCCTTACAGGTATCCCCTTCGAGGCTAGGAATTTTTTTACATCCCTTACTGTATACTCGCCCCGATGGAAGATTCCGGCTGCCAAGGCGGCATCTGCCTTCCCTATGGTAAGGGCTTCTAATATGTGCTTAGGCGTCCCGGCTCCACTACTGGCTATGATAGGAACGGAGACCCGGTCTGCCAACTCTGCTAGAAAAGGTAAGTCATAGCCCCTTCCCGTCCCGTCGAAGTCTAGGGATGATGGCATGATTTCTCCAGCACCAAGGGAGACCGCTTCCTCAACCCATTTGAAAGCATCCATGCCAACAGCCTGCCTTCCACCATAGATGTAAACATCCCACCAGCATAGCCCCTCTGGAGTTTCAATAAGGGTTTTCCCAGATGCCTCCGAGGCCCTCCTCACATAGATGCGTCGAACATCCACCGCCAATACGATGCACTGGCTTCCGAAAATTCGGCTACACTCCCCGATTAAGGAGGGGTTTCGAACAGCGGCCGTGTTAATGGAGACCTTATCTGCCCCCGCATTGAGGATCCTTCTGACATCAGCTGAAGACCTTATGCCTCCTCCTACTGTCAAGGGAATCATGATCGCATCAGCAGTCCTCTCAACAACGTCAATAAGGGTTTCTCGCCCTTCATTGGATGCCGTAATATCCAATAGGACAAGCTCATCGGCTCCTTGCGAATCGTAAGCCATAGCAAGTTCTACAGGATCCCCAGCATCCTTAAGATTTCTAAACCTAACTCCCTTAACAACACGCCCTGCTACCATATCAAGACAGGGGATGATGCGCTTCGCCAGCATATTCTCAGATTTCCTTACGCTTCAAAGGAGCCCAAGGCTCGAAGCCTAGCTTGAAATGGGCTGGTCTGATGCTTATAAGCCTTTCCTACTTTTCTCCACCCCACTCTACTAAACCTAATCGAGGCTGAAGTAAAGGAATTCCTAGGTAACCATAATTTCAACGAAGTTCTTCAGAATGCGAAGACCTATATTCCCTGATTTCTCTGGATGAAACTGGGTTGCGAAGATTCGATTACGGCTTACTATGGCAGGGAAATCGAAACCATAGTTTACCGTGGCTACTAAATCTTCCTCCACCTCATTTTTTGCGAAGTAAGAATGCGCGAAGTAGACGTAACTTCCATTTTCTATTCCCTTCACCAAAGGATTTTTCGGCTTTAGTATTTTTAAGGTATTCCATCCTATCTGGGGAACCTTTCGACCTTCCGGTAGAGGAAGTATCCGACCTTTGAAGATATTTAGTCCCCTATGTAGCCCACCCTCTGTGCTTTCAGTAAAGAGGAGTTGCATTCCCAGGCAGATGCCTAAGAGAGCTTTCCCACCTTCGATTCCTTGGAAAATCATAGGGATCAGAGGTTTGATATTCCTCAGGGCTTCCTCGAAGGCACCAACTCCAGGAAGGACTATGGCATCAACTTCGGCTATCCTATGGACTTCATTGGTAACGATGGCCTCGGCCCCAGCCCTTTCCAATCCCTTCCTTATGCTCCTTAGGTTTCCTAACCCATAGTCGACGATGGCTATTTTGGGCATTCCTTCCCACCGCTTTTTGCTTATGATTTTACATTCGCCACTACTCTTCCTCCTTCCCTTTTCTTCCCTTCATATCAACTTTTTCGCAACCGTATTAACTTGAGACGAAGAGATCTTTCCTTGGTTTCATAAGAAGCTACAAGAAGAGATTTTTCTATAATCTTTCCCTAAGCCAGCCTAGAACTTTTTGAGCAATCTTCTCTGGAAGAAGGTCTCGGTTAGCATAGGTGATCTCTAAAATTTCAACTATAGGAGAGCTCCTCAGAGCATCGATGAAAGCCCCTTTTGCCCTTTTATGAATGACACCAATAAGGGGCTTAGGACCTTCGATGGATCTTTTAATGGCATTCTTAAAGGACTCTGAGAAGAGTTCCATAGGTCCGATTTCATCTACAGCCACAACATGGATTTCTGGATGAGATAGAGCATCCTCTATAGCTGCAGTTCCAATTTGGTCTAAGTTTTTTAAATTGACTCTGTATTTTCCTATTCTCGGACCATCTGGCTGGTCTACATGGGCAAGCCAGCCTTCCACGCCCTTCGATAGGTCTTGAATCTTGAAGCCTACCCTCGTTCCTTTAATCCTAACTTCAAGGCTTACAAAGCCTCCAACCCTGAAGCCTTCAGCCCTTAATCTTTCTACCACCTTCAGAATTGCCACGGTCTTTCCTACACCTGGATCTCCCGTTAGGAGTAGAGCTTTACCCAAGGCTGTCAGAGTTGAAATTAAAGTAGCATAAAAAGTATGCGATAATGTTATGAAAGGATTGTTCTCCCTTTTTCAAGTTTCGGGGAGGAATCCCTAAAGAAGGACTTAACCTACGAATTTTGCCAAAAGATTGCAATAGCAGAGCATTTCAGTTTCGTAAATTGTAAGGCTTTGAAGTGGGGTATGGGCAATCTTTGAGGGCCTAGGCTTTCCAGATTTCTAAGATTCATTCCTAAGATCCTTCAATTTCGTTATCATTATCGAAGGAGCTCTCAAACCCTATAGGATGGAGTCGTCCTAAAGATCTTATAACTCCTCTCCAATTCCTCTATTAGCCGAAGAAGCTCGGGATTCATCTTTGCCTCTTCAGCAATCTTTCTATCTAGGATATAGGCGTCATTCTCTAGATCGGAAAGGGCTACTTGGACATTCTCCATAAGGGTAAGCTTCCTTAGAAGGGCTAAGGCTGCTTTGGGATTTGGAACCGATACGTACTGTGGAACTGCGGTCCAAAGGCTTACAACCTCAAGACCCCTCTGGGCACCATCCCACAGTATCTGGCTGTAAACACCCGTTGGACCCCTATAGTTCGTCAACTCAATGCCGGCCGCCTTTAGCTCCCCTAAAAGCCTTAGTGTATTCGTAGATCCTGTCACTGGCGGTTCGATAGTGTGGGGAATCATCGATACATAACCTCCAAGCGTATAGATGCGTCGAGCCTTTACAGCTATCGAAAGTTCCATGATGGCTTCCGAATAGCCAGGCCAATTAAGGTCTGGCTCCACGCCGAGCAATAGGACGAAGGATCGAACATTCCCATTCCATACGTATATAGAGTTCCTAGGGACTTCGTATTCCTTAATAAGACCCCCCTCAACATTCACTGTAGGACGGCGCAACGTGTAGCCATAAAAATTTCCAGGAGGGATTTCTCCAAGTTTCTCGACTTCAAGCTTTCGAATAAGGTAATTGAGGCTTAAGGTTGAGGCGCTTCCCGCATTAACCCATCCGTCTAGTCCTATGATGATGGAGGCCCCCTCAAGATCCAACTCCCTTGTTAACCTCAGGATTCCAGCCATAGCTTCACCTTTTCTCAGCTTCTATCATTATCGAATGCAAAAAAGAACTCCTATAACCTTGCTGGACTGGGGAAAAAGACGGACCTTAAAATCCTACGGATTTCCTGATCCACATATCCTTCCAAGTGGCGGGCTATATCTGCAGCGTTAATAATTCCGTACAGGATTTCCCCTCTAGCCACAGCCAGGCGCCGGATCCTATGCCTTTCCATAAGTTTTGCCGCCTCCATGAGGTCGGCGTCAGGATCGATTGTTATGAGGGGCATCGACATGATCTCTCTAACCCTAACGCTATTGGGATCCAAACCCTCCCCTGCCACCTTGTACGTAATATCCCTTTCCGTTACCATTCCTATGGGCCTTGATTGGGTCAAAACTATGGCGCAACCTGAAACCTTTCCTCGCATGAGCTTGGCTGCTTCCTTTACCGAAACTCCTTCATCTACGACTACCATATCCCTATTCATAGCATCTGAAACCTTCAAGGTCTCCACATGCCTTTTTCTATGACCTGGGATAAAAGCTGTAAGGCTTTTTGGTGAGGGGGAAGGTTTCTAAGGAATTCTAAGCCTTCCACCATTTAAACATTAGGTACTCAATCCGCTTCAATTGATGCCTTCTAATCGCTATAATGAAACGCTTCCTAACCGTTGTTGCGAGGCGGCCAGCCCTGACGATCTCGGTGGCTGAAACCTTATCTTCTGGCCTCCTCACTTGAATCATGAAGGGGGCATGATCGATGCCAGGTCCCTGCTTGTAAACTGCAAAATCGCAACCGAACTTTATCCCTGACGTGACTACATAACCCTTTTCCCGAAGATCCTTGTAAACCTCATATCGATCCTCAAAATTTTCGTCGAACCCGGAGGCAATTTTCTTAAGTCTCCTCTTAGGAATGGACTTACCTGTGAGCTGATCAAGAACTTTTATGATACCCTTCTCTTGGAGGTATAACCCTTCCATGGCATCGAGGATTAGGGGAACGTCAAACTCCGGGCTCTTGGGCTTTGGTATTCCTACGGGCTTTCCATAATAGCCTTTTCTATAGATCTCAGATCCTTCCGATGGATTCCAAATGATGAGGCGATTTCCCAAAAGACTTGCTGTAATTTTCCTTTCCCTTCGATTTTTCAAGGATTTATGCCTCCAGAAAGGAGTGGCATTTTTGGCGTTGAACTGTAAAGTAGGAGGGAGGTTAGATGGTCATGGCGATGATTTGGGCCGAATCGACAGCATCCTCTGCTAAGTCAGCTGCATTCTCTAGGAGCATAGTGATATCCCGAACTAAAAGAAGGCGACCGACATCCTTCTCGATGGTCAGAATCTTTAAGTCTGTTTCCCTATAGAGGTTATCGACCTTCATCTCCAGATCCTTTACAAGCTTGGCATTCTCGATGGCTTTGTAAGGATTCATACTCAGCGTGAGAAGGGTCTTCCTAAGCTCCGTTACTACTTGGAGAACGGCTAAAGAAAGCTCGCTTAGAGCCTTTCCGATTTGATTATCCACGACCTCTCGCAAGGCGGCTAGCGAAACGATCCTATGGCCGGCTCCCTCAAGACTATCCCCTATACTAGTTAGCTTAATAGCCATCTGTAAAACATCACTACGGTTGGAAAAGGCTGGACCGATTTGAACAAGGCCCTTCACGGTATTCCACTGAACCTCCCTTGCCTCCTTTCCGAGGGCACTCAGATTGTTGAAGGATTCCCTTAGGCGTTCTCCTTCTCCCTTTAAGTACATATCCATGAGGTTTGAAAGCTGCCTGGCCATGTCTTGTATAATCCGAGCGTGATCTTGACAAAGGGTCAGAATCTTACGCCTCGCCTGCTCATCGCTTTCGAAGGGGGTTACCATAAAGCGATCGCCCATTCTAAGGATTCCATCTAGAGATATGGCAAGGCCTCTTAAAAGCTTACAAGGAGGGACTATGGGCAGTCTAGGATTTCTCAATAGGGCGACCAAGTTCCTCGAAGCTTAAGTTACCTTCCAAATATCTTCGAATTCTATCCTCCATGGCCTCCATTCGAACCCTTACTTGACGCCATGTATCCCTATCCCTCAGGGTGACTGTTCCATCCTCAAGGGTTTGATAATCGATGGTAGCGGCTAGAGGTATGCCCATCTCATCAGCCCTAACGTACCGTCTGCCTATCGATCCTGTCTCATCATACTCTACCCTAAACCCCTTTTCTAGTAGCCAATGGTAAATTTTTTGGGCCCTCTCACAGAGGGAATCCTTAGTCATCAGGGGGAAGACGGCAATTTCGATGGGAGCTAGGTCCTTCGGAAGGCGTAGAATAACCCTTCCTTCCCGTTCCGTATAGGCGTACTCTAAGGTTGCATAAAGAAGGCGCTCACAACCAAAGCTAGGCTCGACGACGTGGGGAATGAAGCGCCTTCCACCCTCAACTCTACTTTCATGGATGATCTGGACATGCTCAGGAAGAATCCTGAAGCCTTCCACATCAATGTATCCGACCTCCTCAAAGCCCCTTTTAACAACCTCTGGATCCATGGTTTCAAGCTTGCTGGCGATGAGGGGTGCGTGACCTTTAAAGCTCCTTCCCAGGTTTGCCTTGTCGATCTTCAGAGTCAAAGCGTCGACCATCTTAGGTCTCTCGTAAGCCTTGAAAACCCTCATGTCCTGACCGCTGAATTCCATATGCCTCCTAAGATCATAGTCCGTCCTATAGTTATGTCCTGAAACCTCAACCCATCCGAAACGATCCAAGTAAACCTCCTGATCAAAGCCCTGGGCCGAATAGTGGGCCCTTTCCCACGGGAGCTTTTCTATGAATCTTTGGGACTCTCCAGGAATGCCTAGCTTTGAAAGGAATCTTTTGGCTAATGCCATAAAGTAGGCGAGCCATTCGACTTTTACAAGACCCTTTTCTAAGATTTCCCTCACGGAAAGTTCGATAGGCTCTTCAGAGCCCTTGAGCCTTAAGGGCTCAGTAATAAGATTCAAAGTTTCATCGTAAACCTCCGGCAAGAAAGGACAGCTTGGATCTTCAGGATCGAAGAAGAACTCGAATTCCATGATGGTGAACTCTCTAAGCCTTATCAGACCCTGTCTAGGAGATATCTCATTCCTTGCAACCCTCCCGATTTGGGCGATTCCGATGGGAAGCTTCCCCCTTGCCTGCTCGTAGACACGTTTGAAACTTGTGAACATTCCTTGGGCAGCTTCTGGCCTAAGGTATCCTATGGCTTCGCTGTAAGGTCCTATGGTCGTTTGGAACATTGTAAGGAAGAGGGTTGGCTTCATCAACTCTCCACCACACTCTGGGCATGCGATTTTTCGTTCCGATATGGCCCTTTCTAGTTCCTGAAGGCTGAGACGTTCAGCCTCAGTTCCGGTTATCTCAAGGGATTCTTTCACTATGTGATCGGCCCTAAACCTTCGCCCGCATGCCTTGCACTGAACCATCGGGTCCTTGAAACTTTCAAGATGCCCAGAAGCCTCGAAGACGCACTTTGGTGCCGTCATGGGAGTCTCGATCTCGAACAAGCCTTGGCGCCTGATGAAGAAGTCCCTCCAAGCCTCCTCGATATTATGCTTCAGCTTAACTCCGAGGGGCCCTATGTCCATAAAGCCCCCTACACCGCCATAGATTTCATAGCTTCCCCAGAAGAGGCCCCTTCTCTTTGCCAGATCCTGAAGCTTCTCGTATTTTCCTTCAGCAACCATTCTTATCAGACCTTGAAACATAGATCCTATTATCATGGGCATGCATTCATCTTACATAATAACCTTAGCCTCGATTATGATCCATGGTTTAGTTCCTTCAGGGCGTAGGTAAAAAGATGCCTGAAGAATTTACCTGTTAGGGGCTTTCCCCTTCCAAGACCTGGGCACTCCTTCGTAAAGGAAAAAAGATAATCCTGACTACCGACTTGCTTAAGATAGAAGGGAAAGAATCGACAGACCAAGGGACGTAAATCGTATATAGAGCAAATATTTTTTCTCAGAAAAATACAGGAGCCATCCTCACGCTTTTTTAATATGTATTCATAAATTTGTTTTCCCGAATCCTCAGCAAAGTCATCAGGCTTTAATCCTGTTCGCTCAGAAATCCGCTGGACTTCCGATCTAAGGACAAGGATGAGGCGGGGTTTGTAAAATGAATCCTTACAACAGAGACCGCAACGAAGGCAGAGGAAGGAGATTCCCTCAGGGTATTGGATGGAAGGATTTAAGGGAGCTCTCCAAGAAACTGATGCTGAGACGGGGCTCACCTAGCCTTCACGACCTTCACAACTGGAGGGCGCATTTTCTTTAAAACCCTATATCCGCAGTTCGGGCATTTAATCTCCGGGCTTGTGGCTATATGCCTATATGGAATCGTTTCACCACACTTGATGCATATGTAGCTTACGGATTCTTCGCCTTCTTTAGGAACTTCCATGACAACACCCAAATGCAGGGCGACTTTCCTTCAAAAAGGAATAGAAACCTATAAAGCTTCCGCGAGTCTTAGAAAGCGATAAATCCGAAATTAGAGAAGCGCCAATGCAAAAGGAAAAGGACCCTTGCCCCTCGGCTTCTGAAGCTTTAGGGGCAAGATCTTCATCGTCCCCAAGGATTTCTCCTTTTGTACTAACTGAAAATAGGTTGAATTTTCTCCATGCTCTTCAGAGGGAAGGTTTCCAAGTAAGGATGCATGGTTACGAGTTTTTCGTGCGGAAAAGTCTCTTCGTTTGCGCCCTAAGTCTCTTACCTTGGAGTGGCATCGTCCTCATTAGGCTCATTCCTTGGAACAGGGAAGAATCTGAGGCTTCCATTATAAAGATGCTCAATATTTTAAGATCGATGGATCCCAATATAAAGCCTTGCATCCTAGCTTAGGAAATTCAGAGGAAAGGATATCAAAGGAAGAAATTTTCGTAACTTCGGCTTTGTAAGCCAGGTTCATGTCAAATTAAAACGAACCGAAAAGAAAAACCTTTGGTCCGATTGAAGCTTTGCGCATAGATTGAAAAGAGCATAGCGTTTCTTTCAAGGATCAAAGGTTTATTAAATTACGAAGATGATGAAAACAAGTTTTGGAAGATGTAATATTATTTCTCAAGATCAAGAAATAAAGGAAGGTGGGATAAGCGGTGCGAACGAATTCGCCTGAATTTGACCTCACTTCAGAAGAGTTGGAGCTTTATGATAGGCAGTTAAGAATGCCGAGCCTTGGAATCAAGGGCCAGAGGAAATTGAAGGAATCCTTAGCCGTGGTGGCTGGGATTGGGGGACTTGGATGCCCAGCCTCACTTTACTTGACCGCAGCAGGCTTTGGTCGAGTCAAGCTTATAGACAACGATGTCATCGAGCTTAGCAATTTGAATAGGCAGGTTCTACACTGGCACCATGACATTGGACGTTTCAAGGCTAAGTCAGCGGAGGATAAGCTTCGAAGGCTTAATCCCTTTGTTAAGGTGATGGGCATCGTAGCCAAGATTGATGAAAAGAATGTTGAAAGCTTAATTGAGGGGGCTGATGTGGTGATCGACGGCCAAGATAACTATAAGACGCGTTTTCTTTTGAACGATGCGTGTGTAAGGCATCGCATTCCCTTCATTCATGCGGCCGTTCAGGGTGTTAATGGACAACTTATGACTATAATCCCTGGCAAGGGCCCATGTCTTCGATGCCTTTTCCCATCTCCCCCCATCGAGACTAAGCCCTTCCCTATCGTAGGGGCAACCTCAGCCTTGATGGCTGCCCTTCAGGTTCTTGAAGCCATAAAGGTCGTGGCAAAGATCGGTACACCTATGATCGGAAAACTTCTGCTCTTTGAGGGAGAAGATACTAGATTTGAAGAAGTACCCATTATGCGCAATCCTGAATGTCCTGTCTGTGGTAAACTTGAGGAAGCTTAGCTCGGCTATCTTTCCGCGATAGAAGTCTTAAGGATCCGTTAGGAGAAGTCTTTCAGTTTGAAGAGTGGAAGAAAAAGTAATCATAGAATGGATTGGTGGTCCGATGAACCGAACCTTCCGCCTTGAAAGGAGATTGTAGAGAATGATCATTCCAAAATCGTTAAAAACAACAATGCCCCTTACTTTTAGAATATTCCTTTAAAGCTTAAAGCCCTAAAGTTACTGAAACCAGTTTGGAAGGAATAGTAATTAATAAATAAAGTACGCTAGCAAAGGTATTTGGGAGGCTATGCTTTGAACTCAAGGGAAAGAATACTTTTAGTTTTGAGGCATAAGGAGCCGGATCGAGTCCCAATCCATGACAGCCCTTGGGGAGCGACTGTGGACCGTTGGAGGGCAGAGGGGTTGCCTTCAGGGGTTTCAGCAGCCGATTACTTTGGCTATGAGATCTACGGCTTTGGTGCTGATACGACGCCCCAGTTTCCTATAGAGGTCTTGTATGAAAACGAAGAGTATATTGTCGAAAGGGATGCCTATGGAGGAATAAGAAAAAACCACCGCGACCGATCGACGACACCTGAGGTCATAGACTATCCCTGTAAGACGCGTGGAGACTGGGAGAGGATCAAGGTAAGGCTCCAACCAAGCGATCGAAGGGTAGACTGGGTAAGCGGGCTTCAAGCCCTGCATCGTGAACGAAGTAGGGGGCGCTTCATCACTTACAACGCTGCTGTAGGTTATGACAAGATTCAAAACTATGTCAGGTCCGTGGAGCTATTGAAAGCTATTATTCGGAGCCCAGAATGGGTCATCGATATGTATGAAACGGATGCAAAGCTTGCGATGGATATGTGCGAAAGAATGATCCAAGGAGGGTTTGTCTTTGATGGGGCATGGCTCTTTTGCGACCTAGGCTATCGGAAGGGGCTTTTCTTCTCACCAAGGCATTATGAGGAGCAGCTTCATCCAGTTTTCAAGAAGCTTTGCGACTTCTTCCATAGCCGTGGGATGCCCGTATTCCTTCATTGCTGTGGCAATGTCAAGGATTTGGTCCCATACTTCATAGAGGAGGGTATAGATGTTCTTCAACCCCTCGAGGTGAAGGCAAGAATGGATCTTTTGGAACTGAAAGAAAAATATGGAGATAAGATGACCTTTATGGGAGGTATCGATGTCCGCCTTATGGCATCGGAGGACCCAAGCTTAATTGAGAATGAAATTAAGACGAAGATTTCGATTTCCAAGGTGGGAGGGGGCTATATATACCACTCCGACCATTCAGTGCCAAAGAATGTTAGCTTTGAGCAATACAAGCGAGTCATCCAGCTTGTCTTAAAATATGGGAGATATAGTTAATGAAGCCTCCTGGATCGTTCGATATCGAAAGGGAAAAGTGAAATGGGTTTGCGAAGCATGATAATTGCTAGACTTTTTCCTCTTGCTCCAAAGTCTCTACTTTTAAATGAAACCTTTTCGAACTGTTGCTCGAATTTGCAAATTCCTTCAACTATAATAGACTCTAGGAGCCAATCCAACGCTATGATGAGCAAGACGAACAATTTGAAGGGCCTCATCCAATCTTTCGACTTCCACTAAGTAGAAAAGGTGTCCCTGGCAACCCTTTAAGCAGTCTGAGGAACCAAAGCCTCTTATAGGTAAAGCTTTGGAAGGATACCAAGCCTTTAAAGCAAGAGCTACCGAACATTCCATACGCTTCTCATTAGGCGAGGCGACAAAAGCAACTACTCTCACTCCTTCTGGGGAATTCAGAAGATAATCTATATGCCAAAAGGGCTTCTTTACCCTTGATAAGTGCCTTCCAATACGTCCCCATAGACTTGTGGAACCCTTGCCGAGGGCTGAGCCCACATATACATAATAGCCTTTTTTGAATTCTATGTTTCCCAAAGCTCCGATCATGAGTTTTTGAGGAAGTTGAACCTCTATGATTAGAGAATAAGCTCCTCTTTCCATCTTTCCCTGCTCCATAGGACTCCGAACTTCTATGATAGAAACCTTTTCTTCTTTTACATTGTAACTATTCTTATAACTTTCCTAAAATGGCTGTCAACTTTCATAAGCTTTCTCGTAATACCTTTAGGTTCTAGGCTTTCTTTTACTTTATAAGGCTATTATTTATAAATATGAAAATTCTTCGTTGAGGCTATGGAACCAGCCCTTGGTATGATCCTACCTTTCATAACAGCGATTCTCTGGGGCTTTCACGCCTTGCTAGCTAAGAAAGGTATGGAAACTGGAGCGGTGGGAGGATTGGAAGGAGGTTTCTTTAGCCTTTGTTCTGGAGCCTTATTCACAGGCGCCTACTTAACGATCGATAGACCAACAATTTCCTTGACGCCAAGAAGTCTTCTAAACCTAGCCATAGCTGGAATCCTAAATTTCGCCTTAGGAACCATCGCGTATTTCCAAGCAATAGATATCTCTGGGGTTTCTAGGGCAACAGTTCTTTCGAGCGTAAGGCCCTTTTTCGCTGCCATCTTTGCCATTCTTCTATTAGGTGAACAGATGACAGAATGGATCGTATTCGGAACGATCCTTATTGTCTTAGGAATTTCGACAATCACTGGATTAAGGGGATTCTTAAAAAAGAATGATGGAAAGATGTTTAAATTAAAGGGCGATGCCCTCGCTTTATTGGCTTCCCTTTTCTTCGGCCTTAACCCGATCTTTATAAAAAAGGGTATGGAAGGATTTGAAAATCCTTTCTTTGGAGTCTTCATTGCCATGGCATCGGGAGCCTTTGCCTATTTTCCCTTCCTTTTAATACGGAGAAAGGGTTTTAGGCATATTGGACTTGCCAGAGGAACCTCAGCCCTTTTCCTTGGATTGGCAGGCATAGCCAGTGCCTCGGCCAATTTCGCCTACTATAGTGCCCTTAGGCTCGTACCTGTGACGGTCGTTCTTCCTATATCTAATATTTATCCTTTTGTTGCGGCAGGACTGAGCATTTTAATATTAAATGAAAGAATAACGATTGGCTTTCTTATAGGCTCCTTTATGATCTTCATAGGGGTATTCTTAGTTACCATCTAGGAAGGGAGCTACGAAATCTTTAAGTAATTTTTGATCGCAAATGCAGTGAGCCCTGGTGGTGCAGCCCGGTTAACATCGTCGGCTGTCGCCCGACGGACGCGGGTTCAAATCCCGCCCAGGGCGCCAATAAAATTTTAAATTGGATTGCTGAAATTTTAGGCGTGGTTGTATGGTTAAGATAGATAGGGTCTGTAGTTATTTTGTGGAGCCTGGTCCTGAGAACACGGAAGACGTGATAAAGGCTGTTGCCAGAAGGCTTGAAGTAGGAGATGTTAGGACTGTGGTTGTGGCGAGCACTTCTGGAAATACGGGTGCGAAGTTTGCGGAAGCACTTAAGGGGAAGGTTAAAGTTGTAGCAATCTCGCATGAGAAAATGGAAGCTGGACTTAAAGATAGGATAGTTAAGCTTGGAGGCATTGCCGTTGACGAGACTCACCTACCCCTTCATGAAAGGGGGATGGATAAGGTGAGGAATGCCTTCTACAGCTTAGGTCAAGGCTTCAAGGTTGCCGTTGAAGTGATCTTAATAGCTACCGATAAAGGGGTCATAAAGCCATACGAGGATGTCATAGGGGTTGCAGGTAGTGGGGAAGGAAGTGACACGGCAATAGTGGCTAGGTCAACGACCACAAAAGAGATCTTCGGCAAGGACCCAGGTAAAAAGCTTGAGATAAGGGAAATAATAGCCATGCCTTTAAAGAAGAAATGGTGGGATTAACCTCAAAATAAGTTTGATAAAGAACCCCTTACTTTCTTTTATTTTCTTCAAAGAAAAGAAGGTTTGAACTTCTTTAGTTTCTTCAAGATTCAAAGCCTCACGTCTAGGATACCCCGCCCTTTCCCAGGCCCTTTTCTCGAAAACTAGTTCATTCATTTTACTTTCCTTCTGTTTTCATTCAACAAAAATATCAAATATTGCGCTTCCTGTTGGTTAGAGGTCAAATGCAACTTTATCGTTCTTATATATTTTTCCCTAAAACTAATGGAAACAACTTCCGATTCATCATAAGCTTCTTTATTGGCTTCAAGAACTCCGTGAGCGAAAGATGCGAAGTCTAAAGTCTGAGGATGCCACGGTCTGATTCAAATTATCTTCGTTTATGCCAATAGAAGAACGCTTATCTTACAAGTAAAGTTTAAGCGAGATTCTTCTAGGTTTTGCCTGAATGCATGTGAGACTAATCCTTTCACACTTTCTCTAGCCAAGATCCGACTTATCATCCATGCAAACAAGGATGAGAGAAAACAGAATGAAGTTGATGGACGCAAAAATTCCTTTTCGAATGCTAACTTTTAACTATGCTTGTAATAAAGATGTTCCCGAAGAATTTTGTTAGGAAGCCCGGGCACCTCTTCTTTTTGGATGAACCATGGGACCTCTTTCCTTCGAGGCCTCAGCAGATTTTTAAAGCACTTAATATCATCACTACTTCGGGAAGTCTATGCCAGAGCTTTTCCTCGACTATCTTTGGCTTATCATATGGATACTCATTGTCATCATCGGCATCCTTTGCTTTCTATATCCTTTTCTAGAACCAAAGCCGGAGGAGATAGAGAGAAAGAAGCCATGAAGGGGATCACAAGAAGAGCTGCAGTCCTTTTCCGTAGCCCTTAGGAATTCCTTGGAAAAGGGTGCTATTCTTTGAATGTTTTTTCCCTTCTTTCGAAACCCCTGATAAGAGCCCTTCGAGAGGAGGGAATCGAAGAACCCACGGAGATCCAACGCCTGGCCATTCCAAGAATTCTCATGGGTGAGAATGTCCTCCTCATAGCTCCTACAGGAACTGGTAAGACTGAGGGTGCCTGTATTCCCGTTTTTGAACTCTTCCTAAGAACGACGCCTTCCTTATTCATGAAAGCCCGTCATGAAGGTATAGTGATCCTCTATATCACGCCCTTAAGGGCCCTGAACCGCGACATATTTAGAAGGCTTTTCAGGATTGGGGAAAGGATAGGGCTAAAGATCGAGGTTAGACATGGAGATACGGACCAAGCCACGAGAAGGCTCCAATCCATAAAGCCCCCAGATATGCTGATAACGACGCCTGAAACCCTTCAAGCCATCCTTCCAGGAAGGAGGCTGAAAGATTATTTACGAAACATTAGATGGGTAATAGTTGATGAGGTTCACGAGATCTGTTCTGATAAGCGAGGGGCCCAGCTCTGCATAGCCTTGGAACGCCTTCGTTGGCTAACGGGAAGAAGGTTTCAGCGCATCGGCCTTTCGGCTACGATCGGGGATCCTGAACTAGTGGCAAGGTTTCTGGGGGGCTTGGAAGAAGTAAAGGTCTTAAGGGTTCCAAGTCCCAAGGAAATGGAGATTTGGGTCGAAAGTCCCTCCCCGACTGCCGAGGATGAAAAGGCTGCAGATAGGCTCCTAATTTCTCCTGGGAGTGTAGCCCGTGTAAGGCGAATCCTAGAGCTTATGGATAGCTATCAGCCGATGCTAGTCTTCGTCAATACTAGGGAGCATGCAGAGGCCCTTGCTTCTAGAATCCTTTCCCTCCAACAAACCTCGAAGGTAGGGGTCCATCATGGATCCCTTTCCAGAGATGTCCGGGTAAAAACCGAGCAAGATCTGAGGGAGGGGCGCCTACAGTGCGTTATAGCGACTTCAAGCCTTGAACTGGGCATCGATATTGGAACTCTGGACTTCGTGGTCCATTACATGTCCCCTCGCCAGGTTGTACGCCTTGTCCATAGGATAGGTCGAAGTGGCCATGCAGTTCTTGAGAAAAGTCGAGGATGCATCCTCAGTGGTTTGCCTGAGGACATTTTGGAATCGGCCATCATAGCCAAGCGAATGCTAGAAGGGAGGCTAGAGAAGCCGATTATTCAATATAGTGCCCTTGATGTTTTGGCCCACCAGATTGCGGGGCTCCTCCTCGATAGGGGGAGCCTTCGTTTATCGGAGGCCTTCGAAAGCCTTCGAAAGGCCTATCCTTACCAAAATCTCGAACTCGAAGACTTCGAACTCACCATCCGACAGATGGCCGAAACACGCCTCATCTCCTTATATGGAGATACCATAAGCCCAAGGCGAAGGCTCCACAAGTACTACTTCGAAAATATCTCCATGATTCCTGAAGTAAGGCAGTACAGTGTCTATGATTTTTCCATGGGAAAAACGATAGGCTTCTTGGATCAAGAGTTTATAGGAAGAAACGGATCCCCAGGCGTTGAATTCATCATGCACGGTCAGACATGGCGAATTCTGAGCATAGAAGATGAGAGACATCGAGTCAATGTTGAGCCTATCGAGGGTAGCCTTGGAGCGATTCCGAGCTGGGAGGGGGAAATCATACCAGTTCCTTTTGAGGTTGCCGAGGAACTGGGTCTGGTCTATGGATCTTTAGAATCAGCTATAAGGGAGGGTAAAGATGCCATAACCCTCCTCGAATCTTATCCAATAACCATAGATGCCAAGAAGAAGATTGTCGAATATGTTTCTCAGCAGATCATGAAAGGTTTTGAGGTCCCCACGGATAAAAGAATCGTTGTGGAGGGAAATGGAAGGTATATAGTCATTCATGCCTGCTTTGGAAACCTTATCAACGAGGCTTTGGGAAGGGTACTTTCAGCCATCCTAAGCAATCGTTTTGGGAGCTCCATCGGAATGCATGTCGATGCCTATAGGATTGCCCTTATTACCGATGGAGGAATCGCTCCGAAGGATGTAATTCAGGAGATTAGGGGGCTGGAGCCTGGGCAAGTAACCTCAGTCCTTAAAGCCATCCTTCCAGAAACTACCCTCTTCGCCTGGCATCTCTGGAATGTGGCCAAGAGATTCGGTATTGTGGAACGGGAAGCCGACTATTCCCTCTCGAAGGCTCGAGCCCTTGTTACCATGCTTCAGAAAACTGCCGTTTTTGAGGAAACCTTTCGAGAGCTTTTCATTGAAAAACTCGATATCCATGGGGCTGAGGAGGTCTTGTCCTTGATAAAAGAGGGAAAAATCGAGGTCCTACCCTCGAGGGGTTCTGAGCCAGCCTCCCCTATGGCCCTTCCGATCCTCGATAGAATCGCCCCCCATGACCTTCTTAGGCCTGCCCTTCCTTCATCCGAAATTCTTTTCTATGTGAAGGAAAGGCTGAATAGGGAACGCCTCAAGCTCATATGCCTCTACAAGAACGATTGGGAATCGATACAGCAGATTGGCATGCTTGAGAAAGAGATTCGATGCCCCAACTGTGGCTCTACGCTCATTGCTGCTACAAGCCCCCAAGATCTAGAGCTCCGGAGAATAATTGCTAAAAAGTTGGAAGGAAAAATACTGGGACCTGAGGAGGCAAAACGTTGGATGACAGCTTGGAAGAGTGCAGGCCTCCTCCAGACATACGGGCGCCTTGGAGCCCTTCTCTTAGCGGGTAGGGGAATAGGTCCCACGATGGCAATCCGTCTTCTCCGTCGATACTATCGTTCTGAGGATGAGCTTTACTACCAGATCCTGAAAGCAGAGAGGGAATTCGTTAGGACAAGGCCATTCTGGTAGGCTAGCCAATCGAGGGAGTTGAGAAAAAGATAGGAGGGATGGAGCCTTCCAAGGATCGAAGGAAAGCCCTAGATGTTTTTGTTTTGGTTGCTTTGTGGCGTAATTCTTTTTTCCGGATTTTTCTTTCCGTTTCTGACCATCAAGATGGACGATTTTAGGAAATGGCTCCATGACTAAGACGGAGACGCTCCCCATTACCCATAAACCATCATTGAGCCACAAACAGTTTTGGCTGGTTTTTTCATTTGAGCTCATTCAAGCCTTGCTAGAATCCTCTAAGACTTCTATTATTGTATGAATCTTGGAATCGTAGTCCTTTTCCAAGTTGCTTTTAGAGGCATCTTTTCAATTCAATTCAATTTTCCTCCATAAAAGCTGCTATGCTTTTCCCCAATGGGAAGGTATAAGAGTAAGTAAGGGGGCCCAATATAAGGGAAGGAAGCGTAGATGGCCTCCGTAGATTATAAGGCGATCCTTGAAGAGATCAGGCGGGGAAGAGCTGCCCTAGAGGTTCTGGAATCCGTTATCCCGGGATATAGGGGCTATAAGGAACGGGAGATGCGACGGGAAACGGATCGCTTAGTGCGGAATATTCTCTATGAAAGGCTTATCAGGGCTAAGGATGCGATTAGGATAGCCTATTTTTCCATCGTAGAAAGGGGGCTCTCGAATCTTTATGAAGGTATGAACCGCCTGAATGCTGTTATGGATAGGGTTTCTGAAAGGGTTAACCATGCCGAGTATGGATATGCGGGTTTCTTCGATGCCATAAAGGTTAAGGAAGAAGCTTTAGATAGAATGCTTTCCTTCGATGCTAACCTCTTGAAGGTTGTTCAAGAAGTGGAGGATATGGGCCAAAAACTGATGGCTGCTGGAAGTACGGAGCCAGCGACGAGCATAAAAGAGAGGTTGGACGCCCTAATGGGCTCCCTAAGGGAGCTAGAGACCATCTTCAACGAAAGAAAGAACGCAATCCTAGGGTTAAAAGGTAATTGATGAAAGGAGGGGAAAGCTGAATGCCTCAAGTTATTGAGTGGGTTAATCCCTCTGGGGAAGATGTTGTTTGGAGATATCCGATGGAAGACATTACGTGGGGAGCCCAGCTCATCGTCCATGAGATGGAGGCTGCCGTCTTCTTTAGAGATGGAAAGGTATACGAAGTCTTCGGTCCTGGACGCCACACCCTTACGACCCAGAACCTTCCGCTTCTTACGGGAGTCCTTTCTAGGATCGCTGGCTTTGATCGTAACCCATTCAAATGTATGGTCATATATGTTTCAATGAAACGCTTTGCGGGGAAGTTTGGTGGTAGAACGCAGACCGTAGAAATAGCTCCCCTGATGTTCCATGGTAGCTATTGGTTCCAGATCAAGGATCCATCCCTATTCGTTATGGAAGTTGTTGGAAGGCAATCCCTCTTTACGACTACTGATGTCAACGAATACATTCGGGGCTATATCAATGAGGCCGCCCTAAAGCAACTTTCGACTTATAGCATTTTCAACGTCTTCACGAATCTTCCTATCGTTTCCTCTGAGGTGAAGGTCAGGATAGCGGAAGAGTTAACCAGATTCGGCATGGAGCTTACGGATTTACGTTTTGAAGGCGTCGACACGGCTCCAGAGTGGAGGGATCGAATTTTCTACATAAGGGGTACTGGAGTCGCTCCGAGTGAGGTACTAAGAATGGAAACAGTAAAAGAGGCGGCCAAGGAGCTTGGAAAGTCACCGGGGGCTGCTGTGGGGGCTGGAGTGGTTTTGGTACCTCCGCTTCTTTACCCTCCCCCTCAGGCAGGACAGCCTATGGTTCCATGTCCTAAATGCGGAGCATCCATGCCGCAAGGATCCAAGTTCTGCTCTAACTGTGGCTCACCCTTAACGGGTCAGCCAGCGGCATCCCAAGGGATTACAACCAAGAATTGCCCCAACTGTAACAAAGCAGTTCCAGCCGAATCGAAATTCTGCCTCCACTGTGGCTTCAAGTTTCCGTGATTCCCATGGCATTTTCTAGATACGGTTTTACAGCTATAGGTATTCTTCTTATATCTCTAGGTCTTAGCGCACTTCTCTATGCGAGTGGCATCATAACGAATCTATGGCTTCTTTTCTCCCTTAATGCCGCTGCCATCGGGGCTTGGACCATCGTATATGGACTGGGCTATAAGGAAGCTGAAAGGAGCTTTTATAGTGGTTGGGGAGCTTTCCTCATACTTATGGCAATATCATTTACAGCTTTTGGCATCCTCTCAAACTTCATCTATGCATTTGCTCTTTTAGCCATAGGTATCGGCATCCTCATCCTTCTAGCCGTTTATAAGCGTAGATAGCCTTCAAAGCAAATCGAATTAAACCATATTCCTTTCTTTTCCTTTCCTTTTCTATTTTTCTCTAGGAAAACCTCATGACTTTAAATATTACAGCCTAAGGAAAACGATGAGTAATGCCCATTCCCATTTATCGGAATTGTAGAAAAAATCGATTTAGCCATCTATTCTACATATATGGCTGGCCTTCCAGGCCTGGCGGAACTGGCACGGTTCTTTGGGTCGTATTTTTTGCCATCATCCTCATCATAAACGATTACCGTCGAATGGAGCTCATCGGCCAAGAATGCAGAGGCATCCTTCAAAATCTCAAGTTCGTTCAAGAAGCCAAGCTCGAGGAGTTTCCTCATACGATCTTTGGGTAGCTTTTTTGCCTCCTCCAAAGCCTTGTTCACAAAGGACGGGAGAAGCCTAGACCTCTCAGCAAGATAGGGGTCCTCCCTTAGTTTTCGAATGATGGCTCCCATATCTGTAATTCCATCCCCTACGAGGCGCAAAAGTTCTCTGTAGGCTTTATACTTCCAGGCGGCTGCTGTGTAGTAGCTGACAAGCCTTGGTTTTAGGCCCGTAGCCTGCAGCACTCTCTGGGTATCTTCCAAAAGATCCTTAAGAAACCTCTCGGTCTCAAGGGCTTTTTCATCCACTTTTTTGGCATCATAGAGGGGCCATGGAGCATTTGAAACGAAGTCCCTATTCCCGAGTCTATGCCAAAGCTCCTCGCATATGAAGGGGATGAAGGGTGCCAGAAGCCTTATCCAGACTCCTAGGAATTCTTTAAGGGTCGCCGCATCAGGAGCCTTCACCCTCCTTAAGTACCATCGGAGGTCATTCCAAACCTCGTAGAAGGCTATTTCAGCTGCCGAGCGCGTTCTAAGGGCTTCAAGCTCCTCCGTAACCTGCTTTATGCGCTCCTGAAGCCTTGCTAGGATCCAGGCTTCGAGATGCCCATTTGAAGCCTTCACTTCAAGGCTCGAAAGCTCCATGACAAAATTGTAGAAAGCTTCTAGACGGCTTCTGACCTCTTGGGCTGTGCTAGTCCTCCAATCAGGATCATCCATACCCTGAGCACCAAGGGCAAGGGTAAGCCTTGTCGCATCGGCTCCATAGCTGTTCACAGCCTTCTTAAGAGTTACAAAATTCCCCTTAGACTTTGACATCTTGGCGCCCTCGATCATAAGATAGCCGTTTAGACCTATCCCCCTTGGCCAGTGACGCTGCTCGAAGAGCGCTACATGATGGAAGATGAAGAAAGTTAGATGGTTTCTTATGAGCTCCTTGGCCGAATTCCTTAGGTCAACCGGATACCAGTACAAGAATTCATTCCGCATTTCCTTGAGAAGGGAAGCCTCCAAGCCAGATTTTCTCGAAATTTCCTCCAGATTGCCCTTTTCTAGGAAGATATAATCAAAGACTTCGTTCGTAAGCTGTTTCTCGTTTAGCCCGTAGGCTACGATGTGTTTCCGGATCGTGTAGAAAGCCATGTATATCGTGGAATCGCTGAGGGTTTCGACGATCCAGTCATCGCTCCATGGTAGGGGAGTTCCTAAGCCCGTCCTTCTGGCACACGGCCAGTCCCTGAGCCAATCGATGGTCTGGTGGAAGTAGGACCTGGCCGACTCTGGATAGATGGCAGCTAGATCGACGGCTTTGTGGGCTAAGGCCTTCCAATCCTGATCCGAGTACTTTAGGAACCACTGGTCCTCAAGGATCTTTACGATGCAGGGGGTTGTGCATCGACATACAACCCTCCGAGGAAGATCGTACATGGAATCTGCTATACCTGCATCCTTAAATTCCTGTATTAGCTCTGCCTTTACTTCGCTCACAAGGCGTCCCGCATACTTTCCACAGATGGGCTTGAGGATGCCCGTGTGGAACTCCTTCCTGTAGATTTCATTCGTGGCTTCCTCAAGTCTAGCATCAAGCTGATCCTTTATTCCCATCCTTTCTACGATTTCGATGGCGGGATGCTCTCCATATCCCTCGACCTTAATTAGGGATATGGGCTTAATGCTTCTTACAACCTCGGGGCTAATCCCGAAGACTTGGAGCTTTTCGGGCTTCTCTAGAAGATCCCTTATGGCAACCCAGTCGACGGGGGCATGGGAAGGTACGCTATAAACAAGACCTGTAGCAGACTCTGGATCCACGAACCAACCTGGAAGAATGGGAAGGCTTCTGCCTCCGATAGGCTCCTCAAAGGTCTTTCCCACGAGCTCAGAGCCTTTAAACTCCCGAAGTACTTCAACCTTGCGTAGCTGTTCTTTAAGCTTCATGGCTGCCTTTTGGCTTACGATCCATCTTTCTCCGTCAACGAAGGCCTCCACATATGGGGCATCAGGGTTGACGAACATATTCGTAATGCCATAAATAGTCTCTGGACGGAAGGTTGCTGCAGGTGCGAAGGCATTAGCTATTCGAAACTTGATGAGGGTATACTCCTCAGGTGAAACTCCCTCGCCTTCCAGTCTATCGTGGTCGCCTGTAGGACTTTCATCATGGGGACACCACACAACAGGATGGGTTCCCTTGGTTACGAAACCCTTACTTCTAAGGGTTTCGTACTGCCACGCTATGAAGCGGCTGTAGGTGGGCTCTAGGTAGGTCGTATGGAACTCCCGACGCCAGTCGATGGAAAGGCCTAGCCTCTTAAGGACCTCCTTACTATCTTCTGTATAGTACCGAGCCATATAGGCCGGGTCTGTGAGCTTCTCGAGTTCCTCCTCAGAAACGCCATCAATGAGCTTCAGAGCCCTTATCATGCTCTCGTCACCCCTCTTCAGACGTAGGGCTGCCCCGACGATGGGCTCCCCTGTCCAATGCCATGCCCATGGGAAGAGGGTGTTGTAGCCCTGCATGCGCCTGAAGCGTGCATAGATATCTACACGCGTTGAGGTGAAGCCATGACCCACATGGAGCGGCCCGTCCATATAGGGATATGGAACTGTTACGAAGCATTTCCTTCGATCTGGGATGGGGTCGCTCTCGAAGATCCTGGCCTTCTCCCACTCTCGCCTCCATTTTTCCTCAAGGGCCTTGAAGTCTATGGGCATAGGGCTCTCCTTTAGACTAAGATAGATTAGTTTAGCTAATTTCTTTACGTAGGATTTTAAACCTTTAAAGATTTCAAGGGGGCTGATGGAAAAACCGTTTCATCGAAAGATAAAATGGCATGCCTTTTCTGACTTTAAATTTGAAGCCCATTTTGGGCTTAACTGAGGGTGTGAGAGCCCGCCCAAAGCATGAAAGGGGGGCATGCCTCGTCTTCTTAATATGAGCGAAAGACCTAATTTAATTCATGGATAAATTATAGAATATCCGTATATTGTTTGATCAAAAGTTAAAGACCCTTAAAAGCTCTATCGAGCTTTTTCTTATCAAAAAATGGGAAAATCTTTGGTTTGTTAAGCTGACATAACCTAATTCCTAAATATGATAGGTATATTAATTGCAATCTCACAATAGAAGAGAGTATCCGGGGAATCGTAGGTCACTAAATTTGATAGGTATATTAATTGCAATCCTTTCCTTATAATTTTTATAATCTTCCAAGGGTGTTATGAAACATGAAGCCTAAGAAGGTTCTTCTGGATACGGACATTGGAAGCGATGTCGACGATCTTCTAGCCCTCATTTTAGCCGTCAAGTCCCCTGAACTGGATATCGAAGGGGTGACAACCGTTGGCCTTGATGCTGATCGTAGGGCTAGGTTAGCCCAAAGGATCTTAAGGACCCTAAACCGGGAGGACATACCGGTCATGGTTGGACTTTCAAGACCCATCGTCAGGGATCCTCAGAAGGTTTGGGGACCATATGATGGGCACGGAATTGATATATCAAACGAGCTTCTAAAACAACCTCTTTCACCCTTAAAGGCCATCGATTTCCTCGTATCGAAGGTCTTAGAATTCCGGGAGGAGATCACTCTCATCACCTTAGGGCCCCTCACAAACATCGCTATTGCTCTCCTAGTAGAACCGTGCCTCACGAAGGTCATTAGAGAATGTTTCATCATGGGAGGCGTTATTCAAAAGACGCTCGGAAGAAGCGCACTTCGAGAGTATAACGTTTCCAGCGATCCCGAAGCCGCTAACATAGTCTTCAGCTCCCGTATGCCCATGACGATAGTAGGGCTGGATGTTACTTTACAGGTTCCCTTGAACCGTGAGCGTCTAATGAAGATAGGTATGGCTAGAAGCCCAGGAGCAAAGCTGGCCTTTCAGGCAGCCATGAATTACCAAGAAAGGGTTGTGATGCATCCTTGGAATTACCTCCACGATCCTCTAACGGTCGGAGTTGCGATTGAAAGGAGTTTCGTAAAGACTAGGAAAATGCACATTCGCATAGAGACTAAAGGCAGCCTCACAGATGGTTGGGTTGTTAGCGATAATGGTTCTCCTGAGGATTCTGAGGCGCCAGAAGTGGCCATAGAAGTAAATTCCGAAGGCTTCCTAGACTTTTTTGTTGAGAGGGTTTCGAGTCCTTGAAATTCCTTAGAGCCCTCATGGCAGAAAGGCCCGAGATAGAATAAGGATAATAGAGATAATGGGAATTACCGATCGGAGGTAATTCAAAGGGCAATGATGAGTTGAATAAGAAGCGATTCGAGAAAAAGAAATGAAATGAAATGAAGGAAGGAAGGAAAGAAATAAGAAAAAAGATAGAGGCAAGCTTGTATGGTGAA
>JAGTQN010000058.1 GCA_018396395.1 Candidatus Bathyarchaeota archaeon
TAAGCTGAATAGACGGTTACAGCTAACTACAGGCTTCAGTACATGCTCACGGTCACAGCAAGCCCCTTGGAGGCCTTAGGCGGAACCTTTAAGGTTGCCTATACAAGTTTAGGAATTACCTATCCGGCCCTAGAGCCGAAAGTAACGCCCTGGATCGAATGGATAGATGCCAATACTACCGTAGCCCTCAGCGAACCCCAGGAATTCATTCCCGATGGGGAAGGCTTAGAAGGCATCCGTTACAGGTTCGTGGACTATGACCCATCTCAAAGCCTTACGATGGATGCCCCGAAGATTATAACGCTAGATTACGTGGCGCAGTACTCAATATCCTTCGACCAGTCGGGCGTAGGCTCTGACTTCCAAGGTCCCATCATAACGATAGATGAAGTCCAATATGAGGCTCCGGAGGTTCCTAAGACCTGCTGGTGGGATGAAGGAACTCTCCACAGCTTCTCTTATGAAGGGGTCCTTTCAGTCGATGCTGGGAAGCGCTATGTCTGGATGAATGCGACAGGTCTATGCGAACTTCAGGAAGCTACCTTGAACATTACGGCTCCTGGAAGCGTTACGGCTAACTATGGAACGCTTTATTATCTAAAGGTCCTCAGCCAGTACGGAAATCCTTACGGCTCTGGTTGGTATCCCAAGAATTGGGAGGCTAAGTTCGGAGTGACGACTCCGGTTGATCATGGAAACAGGACCCTTCGCGTATTCGTAAAATGGTCTGGGGATGCGGAGGCTTATACGCCTGAGGGAACGATAGTCGTTCTAAAGCCTTCTGAAGTCATCGCATCATGGCAGACGCAGTATCTAGTAACCTTCAACACGACGCTACCAAACAGAAGGATCTTGAGCATTCCTAAGGTTCCAGAGCTTCGACCTCCGGGAATGGAGGTCTTTGGCATGTACTACCCAGCAGGAGAAATCGTTACGGTAGGTCCGGCACCCCTCATGGAAGCTGGAGTTGAAGGAACGAGGTATGCCTTCGAAGGATGGAGCCTAAATGGTAAGCCCTTCACGACGGATGCGAACCTATCCTTCTTAGTAGATCGTCCTTACGATGTTTCTGTGGCTTATGGCATAGAGCATTTGCTTTTGGTAAAGGCATTTGGAGTAAAGGATCCTTTCATAGCTAAGGTAACTATCGCTGCCCTAGCACAGATGGTTCGCGACCTCACTCCTACGATCACAGTTTCAGAATGGATGCCTCATGGAACGCAAACATCCTTAGGGATTACAACGCCAAATAAGATAGGACATGGCGAATGGGCCATCTTCGGCGAATGGTCAGGGGATGCCAAAGGAAGGAATAGGAGCCTTTCCTTCGTCATGGATGCTTCGAAGACCCTTAACGCTAACTTCTTCAAGGTAAACCCTGTTGCCGAGTCCATTCCCTACTCCTTCTTTTCGGGAGTTGTATGCCTCGCCCTTTCATGTCTAATAGCCAAGAGAAGAGGTAAGGAGAAAGGACAGAGGATAGAAGGAATGGGACCGCAAAAGCAAGGAACTCCGCAATCTCAAAAACAGGATCCAGCCCAGGCACAAACACGTCTGCAGGAGTTGGGGCCTGAAAAGGAGCCAAGGCAACGTCGAAAAACTTTCCTTCCATGGGCTCTGGGCATCATAGTCGCCATCGTAGCTTTGATTGTCGCGGCCTTTGTAAGCGTGACGGTGGCTTCAGGCTATGGCATAAGCGCGAACGAACTCCTTGACTTTACAAATTGGGCTGTTGTATTCCTTGCCATAGAAGCCATCGTCTTCCTATTGGCTACAAAGTTCCTCATAGCATGGATCCGTAGGGAGGAATCTCCGGAAGCAAAGTCGCAAACCGGGGCTAATAGTTCATAAAGTATACGAGTCCACATCCTTCCTTCCCTTTTTCCATTCTTTTCCGTTCCATTCTCTTCCATTCAATTCTATTCCGTTTTCGTCCTTGAGCCTAGAAGATCCGTTCCCTAGGAATTTTTCATTGCTAGCCATGTTCCTTTCATCTTTTCCCATCCTTTCATCTTTTCCCATTAATGAACGCCATCATTATCAAGCCCATCATGGAAACGAGGAGGAAGTTATATATGGCGATGAATGGATCCATAGGCTTCTTTCTCTCAGTATCGATGACTAAGGCATGGGTTTCCAAGTCCATAATCATGGAAGGATTCATCGGAAGATTTTCGCTCAAAGCTAATACAGTCCTTCTCGGATCTTTAACCCTCCAGGATACATCGCCATAGATCACTTTCGTAAGATAGAAATTGTAATACTGGTACCTTGGTGTTTCCTTGGAGAAAATCGAAGGATCCGATAGATATCGGCGAAGGGCATAGAGAAAGGACCTTCCGACATCTCCTGTTTCGAAGAAGGCGTTCCAAAAGTATGAGGGAATCTCCGTATCGGAACCATCAGTCCTCGAACTGGCTATAACAAGGGCAGGTCCCTTAGCCGATACGATAAGGGCCCTTGCCAGACTTTCGCCCTCCTCCACCTCCAGATCAAGGGCTCCCGTGAAGCATGCAAAGAGATAATGGATGCCATAGATGCTTTCTATACCCTTGATGTCCTTAGAGCTTAACAAAGCCTTCCATTCACCATCAGTCTCCTTTGTCCATAAAGTCGAAGGGCTGCCATGGCTACAGCTCATGGCATAGGAAACTCCATGGAAAAGCGTATTGCTTTTGATTTTTTCCGTAAGGTTTCCATCGGCTTCGTAGAAAACGTAGGGGACGCTTAGTAAGGCTTCCGACTCGATGGAATCACCAAAAACTAAGAAGGAACCCGCTCGGAGACGCCCTTCCACCAAAATGATCTTCGAAAGAAGCCTTTCAAGCTCTTCCTCGTCCTTAACGGGCAAACGACCGACGGCAATCTCAGGGAGATTCCCTCTAAGAAGACCGATCTGAGAATCCTTCCATTCCGGGACAGCATAATACCAATCTGTGGGCTTGTAGTTGAAATCTGCGATTTCGAATTCATAGCTTGGAGAATATACATACTTTGTCGGAACTGATGCGTAGGTTCCTGCTAGGAGCAGATATTTTATGCCCGATCTTTCATATTCCCTGGAAACGAAGGCATGGATTTTTTCCGTCAAAGGAAGGTCTGCTATGGATTTTATTGCCGCAAGGCATGCGTTTATCTCTTCTATGGAGAAGTATTTGGCGATGATTCCCTGAGTCCTCTTAAAATCTATGAACCTTTGGAGACTAGACCTATAGGCTTCAGGTCCTATGATTAAAAGATCATAAGGATCGGAATTTGATATATTTTCAGCCCTTATAGTTGTAATCGGTAGCATGGGGACTAGAAGAAAAGATATAGAGAAAACGAATAAGATATTTATTCTTCCGTTATGTGCCAATAGAAAACACCAATTATTAGCGGTTTTCTTCTGCTAAATGAAATAAATGACTTGTGAATTATCTATCCGAATCTCATGTATGGATTAGAGATTCTTAAGAAAAAGAAAAGAGATAAAGGAAGATGAAGATGAAATATAAATTCTCTAGAATACATATGCAATAGTTTATCTACTATAAGAATGAGTTTAGTTGGTTTTTGAATATGGGAGTAAATGGACGCGAGGTTATGATGCCCAACTTTCTATCGCTTTAGCCTTTAGACCTTCCTAGCGAATGGCATACATGTCCATTACCCCTGCTAAGGCAAGGTTCAACTGAAGAAGCATCGAATCCGATCCTTTTCTCAATTCTAAGCTCCTATGATGCCTATCTGCCTTCTCTTATACAGGCATCCGTGTAAGCTGAGAAGGATGCTAAACGTTTAAAAGGATAGGATTCGAAAACAATGAAGCCATCAGGAATGCTATTATCGCGACCATAAGGGGCCTATGAAATGCCACACTCCAGGGGCTTCCGGAGCAAAAGTAGGAGGATCCTCACGAAGAGGGGAAGGGATGTGGGGCTCAAGGTTACAAGGTTTCTTAGGCTTTATGCTCCAGGCGATAAGGTCATATTTGACATCGATCCTACTGTCCATAAGGGAATGCCCCATAGGCGGTACCAAGGAAAGGTTGGCGTAGTCGTCGAGAAA
The DNA here is from genome assembly GCA_018396395.1 of Candidatus Bathyarchaeota archaeon. Classification (GTDB taxonomy): domain Archaea; phylum Thermoproteota; class CALKCG01; order B24; family JAGTQN01; genus JAGTQN01. The sequence continues at coordinate 4,051 of JAGTQN010000058.1, forward strand.
CGAGGAAGGGCCTATGTTGTGGAAACAGAGGTTGGTGGAAAGACGAAAACCATTATTGCTAGGCCCGAGCACATCATGAAAATAGATTAGGTATTCTTTTCGGGGGAGAGGGTTTTGCCAGGTAGGATTATCGAGAAAAGGGACATTACCATTTCAGAAACGAGGGAAATATTGAAGGGCTTAGAATCTGAACTCGATCAGTTCCAACGTCGCACCCTCGATTATGCGGACAAGTTTTCCAAGATAGATGCCGAAAAGGCAGCGGAACTGGTGGAGGAGCTTGTTTCTAAGTTCTCCTTGGAAAGGGAAAGGGCTGTCCAGCTCGTTAACTGCATGCCCGAGACTGTGGAAGAGATCCGTGTATTCTTCGTTGGTGGTAAGTGGAGACTTATGACTCCTTCCCAGCTTGAGGAGATCCTCCAAACCTTGAATAAATATAGGAATCCGACAAGTCGATAAGCAAAATTAGTTGTAGGAGCTTTTCATTAGATGTTTGTTTGATTCTGATAGTGATGGGAGCTGGAGATATCTAGAAAGAAAGGAAAAGAAAGAATCTAAATCTAATTTCGTGAAATGATGAGGAATTGATGTTTTAGGGGCTGAAGGAAGCCATGAGAAGGGATATTGGGGAAATCGAGGGGGAGAGGGAAAGGGAAAGAGGGAGGCGAGATTTCCCAGAGATTTCAAGACGCTATGAAGAGTATGCCTATGTCCTCGATTTCTTTCCCCTAACGTCCCCCCATCTCCGCCGCCCCCTTTATCGCACATCGGGAGCCGCCCATCTCCTCGGTGAGCTATACTTCACCTTGTTAGAGGCTGCATTAAAAGAAAATGTGAAGGTTGTCATTGGTGAGCGCATCTTCATCGGAAAGGATCCACGGGATAAAGTAGCCTACATTATAGGAAGGATAAGGTTCAAGGATCTTACTGGTACCGCCCAAGCAGAGCTCCCCACCATTGTAGAGAAGGTTGTCAAGGATAGGGAGCCATGGTTTATTGAATTCTTCAATAGGGCTCAAGCCCTTACACCAAGGATGCATTCCCTTGAGCTTCTTCCAGGCATAGGGAAGCGATATATGAGGCTGATCATCGATGAAAGGGAAAAGAAGCCATTCTCCTCCTTCGAGGATATCAAGCAAAGAACGGGCATGGCGTACGAGCCCTCCAAGCTTATAGCAAAGCGCATCTTAGAGGAGCTGAGCGATGAAAACCCCAAGTACCGCCTTTTCACAAGGGGTTTCTAGGCGATGGCAAGCTCATCGTCTAGAAACCTTTCAAAGGAATAAAATGAGGATTATGTTAGACCCAAGTGCCTTGAAATCCATCCCTTCTTTCTCCAAGAATCAATGGTCTGACGAGAAAAAGTAATTAGCCTCGTAGGAAGGAAAGTCCTATGAGCCTTCGCCAGGATACCTTAGAAGCCCTGCGTATCCATGGCATTAAGCCTCGAATAAACTTGGGTCAGAGCTTCGTAGTGGACCAAGGACTTATCGATAGAATGGTGAACTATGCCAAAATATGCGATGAGGATGATGTCCTCGATATAGGCGCAGGCCTAGGCTTCTTGACAGAAGCCTTGGCGAAGAAGGCCAAGCACGTCTATGCTGTAGAGATCGATCCGAGGCTCCTTAAGGTTCTAAGGAAAAGGCTAGCACCCTACCAAAATGTTTCCATCATCCAGGGGGATCTGAGGAAAGTAAGGCTACCAACCATAGATAAAGTCGTTTCCAATCCGCCCTACTCTATTTCTTCGGATCTTTTCCTTCGAAGGCTCTTGGACTACAGGCTAAGCGTCCTAACGCTGCAAAGGGAATTCGTAGAAAAGCTTATGGCTCAGCCAGGCAGTCCAAAATACGGAAGGATATCCGTCATGGCAGGGCTTCTATGGAAAATTGAGAGGCTTGAGACCCTTCCAAGGGGTGCATTTCAACCAATCCCAAAGGTCCAATCCTGCCTTATCAGGCTGACAAAGGTGCAAGGTTCCGAAGACATCGTTCCTATCGTTAAGGATACTAGATTCCTAGATCTCCTATCTTTCCTTTTTTCTGAAAGAAGGCGAAACCTTGGGAAGGTCCTAAAAAAGTACCTTGAGCTAAGGGGCATCCCTAAAAAGGTTGAGGATATCGAGGCGTCGAGGCATGCCCTCAGCCTAAGGGTCTGCGACCTAGAACCCATGGACTTCGTTGCCATCGCAAGGGCTTTGATTGCCTTAAAGAACCGGAAATAGGCAATGGATATGGATGATCTGACTAGGCGTAGATCCTAGCTTTATGGGCGAAGGAGGGGAGAAGCCCGAGCCCTAAAAGGCATAAGGTTTGATGAAGGAATTCCCAAGAATGAAGCCTTCAAAAAACACTCGGATCTCTTATGAATCTTAGGTTTTTTCAAGACTTTCGATTTCAGAGAAGATTAGGGTAATCGGATCCTAAGGTAAAGGCATTTCCAGTTATATGGATACAGATTTTATCGACACTTCATCATCCCCGAAAACCTTATAAAAAACCGCCATTCATCTGAAATTCGTCGAAAATCCATACCTCTGGGAGGAAGCTTCTTATACGTTACGCGCAAAGTACGTTACTCACAGCATTTGTCTCCGCTGTGCATCCTTGGGGCTTGGTTGCTGTAGTCGATGCCACCCTTTCGTCTTATTCGAGGATATCGCAAGGCTTTGGAAAAACTCTTCTTTGGATGAAGTAAAGACGATCATTGAAGTTGCCGAAATCCTTCCGATGTATAAAGAGCACCTTTCAGATCCAGAAATGGCTCCGATATATTATCCATGGAAAGGGTCCTACTTCCGCCTTCAAACAAGATTTGTGAATGGATCTTGCATAGCCCTTATTCCTGGTAAGGGCTGCCTCTTGGGCGAAAACAGGCCTTTAATCTGCAAGGTCTGGCCTTTCTGGTGGAAAGAAGGTTCAAAGCCTTCAATGGACGAGGAATTTCCCCTTGAGATCCAAAGCGAATGCACGATGGTTTCATCTTGGAAATTCTCCATGGAAGATGTCCTTAGGGAGCTTGGGTTTTCGGAATCAGTCATCCGAAGGGCGCTATTTTCCCTAAAGATCGCCATCGAGGAGCATGGCAGAATCCTCAAGAAAGCTGGAGAAGAGAATATCCCTCCAGAGGGCTTGATCGACTGGTTCTTCGAAGGACATTTTTGGGAAGGCTCCTTTAAGAAAGGAAATTAGGATACCTCCCCTAATCTCTCTAAAGGTCTCAAATTAAACATTGAATTGATAGAACCATATTTGAGTCAACGAGCCATTTTGAGAAAGGGCTACGAAAGCAAGAAAATCCTAAAAATCGATTCTCGGAGAACTCGCCCACATCCTCCACATATCTTCTACTTTCCCGACCTTCTCATCGCCTTTATGGATGTATATGCGGTAGCTGAGATCCAGCTTATCGTCCCTTGCCTTGGAGAGAAAGATAGGTCCCTGATCAGGCCACTCAGGCTTCTTATCGTAGAAAAGATTGGCCGCGAAGAGCCCGTAGTCCCTTACATGCCAGGCTGTTGGAAACCTTAGGTTTTTTGGATGATCCATAATGGCTATGCCTTTTTACGGGACCCTCTGGAACGACAGGTCCATGATAATCGACCCATCTGGCGCGCCTACCCCAGCCTTCCCTTTCGGTTCTTTCCCTCAGAATTCACTATCGTCCCTTGCCTAAGGCCACTCATGTTTTTCAGCTATCCTGACGAGGATAGGACCGTTTTCCTTCCGGGTTTCCCTTCCAAGGACGTCCTCGTTTAGGGCAACTTCTTCAACAGCCGGAGCCAAGATTGTCCTTACATCGATAACCCTTCCAGATGATGCAGGAAGGTTCCAGAAGGTTAAGATTCTACGCTCATATAGGAGGCCTTCACCTTGAACCCTAACCCTCCAGCTTTCCCTAGGGGTTGCCTTTGTCTGGAATTCGTAGCCCTCGAGAACATCGTTTTGTCTCCAAATATTTTCTTCGACAATCCTTACAAAAACGGGGCCTTCCTCGATTCTTGAAAAGCCTTTCTGAAGGATCCTTCCATAGCGAGGGTCGCCGAGGTTTCCGAGGCTCCAGAAGTCAACCCCTGGCTGATGGGGTCTTCCAACTTCACCAAGGCCTATCGTATGTCCTTTATGGTGAGGGTGGTCACCAAGGGTCAGGACTTCCCTCGTTACGCAAAGCCCATTGGGGCCTATAATGGGATGGATGAAGGGGCGTTCATAGGCTTCGTTGAATACATATTTCGCCACATGCGCATCCCCTTAAAAGACCTAAGTTCTCCATAGCCTCCATCGAAGGCCCTTGCCTGTTTCCCGAGATCAAGATCAGGAATCTTTCCCGAGGCGATTACAAGGTCGAAGGCATCTCCCATATCCCAAGAAAGAATCCATGAAAGGCTTCCCTTCATCCCTCCCTTTTCATCTTCCATCGAAGGTGAAAACTGACATGGAATTGGGCGATTCTTCCAGATTGATGAGGATCAAAGAACTATTCTGGAGTTTTTCTAAAGCCTCCTCGCCTAAAGCGGTCCTAAGGTCGAGTTGAACGCTCATCGGAACGGAACATCTTTCCTCAAGAATACTCGTTCCCTGAAGATCTACCTCTATATGGGCAATCCTTTTCATTTTTTTCCTTCCCACTTTTCATTAGAAAAGACATGATCTTATAGATTCCTTTTCATTCTATGCTAAGTATATTTTTATCCTCGATTTTTCATTGAAAGATCAAATTTAGTAGAACTATCCCCCATGGGACACGGGTATGAAGGTAACCGTATCACCAGCCTTTATAGAAGTTTCAAGGCCTTTTAAGACGGAAACTTCTTGTCCATTCACGAGGATTAGGGAGTTGACTCTTGGATCCTGTAGCTCTGTATCTAAAAGGGCACGCTCAAATTCTTCCCCTAGCTCCTCACAAAGGAGACGACAGAGATCCTTAAGCATAATATAATCACGAACCTTCACCTTTTTTCTCGAAACTTTTGCTAGGTTTCGCAGAAAACCCTTGAACTCGACATGAATGAAATCCATAGATTCCTCAGGAGCTTCTATGTCGGAGCGATTTTTCCTCATTTGGATTCCCATCAGGGCAGGTCAGTCTCCCCATCGGAGGAGGCCCGGTGTCAAGGCTTTCCTCCGATTAGCTCAGAGGATTGGCATAAAATAAGTTTTTTGGGGGCTAGGTATTGCCAAAGATCTTGCCCTCAATAATCTTATTTTTCCGCCTTTTTCGGCGAATGCCTTTCTCTCATTGCTATATGATGGATTTTTGTATAGCTCATGATTTCAGCCGAGATTATGAATTCTATCGTAATAGCATCGAATTCTTAAATAACGAAAATTATTATCGCACCTCAGTATTACTTTTAATTTTTTTCTTCAATTCAATAAGCCTTGAATATAAAATATCTTGAAAGAAAAAAATCGGCTAGTAAAGGTTGATATGTATTGGATAAGGAATTTTAGAATTAAAAAATTCGGTGTTTAAAGGTTCCAAGTCTTGTATATTTTTATGGGAAGGATTGCTTGAATTTGAAATCTTTTATAAAAAAAGAAAGGCTTAACTCATTTCTATTTTTAAAGGCACTTATATTAAGAAGACATGATATGTTCTTCCTTTCATGCTTTAGGCGTGGTTTCAAGATCTCAGTTAACCCAAAATTGACTTATTTCCATCAATCACAGTCAGAAAAGGATGCCGTATCATCTTAATATGAGCACTCAAGGATATTAGAATTGCAAGAATTCTCATCATAATCAACTATCTCATAATTTAACAATTTACCTTTTGCATCAAATACCGCCAAACTTTCTTGCGAATCGTAAGGATAAGCCATTATAAGCATTATCCTCCCGTAAAAACTGTTCAAGTCTCTGATGGAAGGATGGGAGTGGGCTGTTCCGATGATGGAAAAATCCATAGGAAGGATTTGTCGATGAAACTCTGAAAAACCCATCCCATGGATAGCAAAGGGTGGAATCAATGCTTCTTCGATCAATAGCTTCTAATCCTTCGCCCTTCCCCTTAGAAGAAGAATTATCTCCCTTGGGTGCAATTCCCTCGCTAATTGTAAAAGACCTTCCAAAAACGAGGGATTAATGACCACAAGAATCTTCCCCATAACATTCCCACAACGAACAATCTATAAAAAATTATCATCAGGTTTCCGATATATTTTATTCTTTGTAGAAATCTTGCGCATCAGAATTTTTAGTTATGCGATGTAAAGACTTATGAGGGCCTCGGAAACCTCGATAATTGCCTTTACTCTACGTAGGACCTCCTTCTCTTCCATGGACTTCATCAGGGTTGAAAGGCCCCTGAGGGATCTTTCGATGGAAAGGAGACATCGAAGCACGGGATCCTTAGTTCTAAGGTTTTCAAGCTCAACCTTAGCCCTCACAAGAGGATCGATCCACATCGGGTCTCCAAGGGCATAATAGAGAGCTGTTTGGGCCTTTCTGGCGCCCGTGACTCCCATATTTACGGCTAATGATGGATCCCTTGCATTTTCTGCTATCCTTAAATCTGCCTTGGCCTCCCTAAGATAGCGGACGCACCAGCCACGTCGGTATTCGTCTTGAAGGATTGACAATTGAAAGTCACCTATTTGTAACCGAGGCGCCTTTCTACGTCTAGTCTGCTTCAATTCCTTCTTTTCTATCTAGACTTCGTATTTGCGTATGGCATAAGGGGAATCCCTTTTCGCGAATAATCAAATCCTGCTTATCATAAGAATTTCGACTTCACCGACACCTTCAACGGTCCTTATTCGCCTTTCCATATTCTCCATCTGCCCAGCCTCATCCTTGGCGACGATCTGAAGGACGAGGGCTTTTAAACCGAAGGCTATGGGTTCCTCGAGGCTTCTACGTATGCTCATCCCCTCTGGCAAAGAGGTTCCTATGG
>JAGTQN010000059.1:0-165 GCA_018396395.1 Candidatus Bathyarchaeota archaeon
CTGTAGGATTCCTATCCCTCTCGAAGGGTTTCATAAAGCATCGAGGGAGATAAGATAGGGCTCCTCTGGGGCTTAAGGTTACAGCACCTTGAGGGGCCTATCCATGGTTTGCCTCCAAAGTATAGGTCCTCAAAGTCCCTCAAAAGCCAAATTTAACAGTATCAC
>JAGTQN010000059.1:202-10504 GCA_018396395.1 Candidatus Bathyarchaeota archaeon
CGAAAAGAGATCTCCATATGAAGATGAAGGAGTTTCGGACGGAGCTTGGTGTCTTCAAGGATTTAGAGATCTCTATCGGAAGGATCTTCGAGGAGACTTGGCCCGAGCCCCTAGGTCCGACACCCTTCCCTTCCATTATTGCCCTCAGGGACTGGGACTTTAAACTTTTGAAACGCTATAAACCCTTCTACATGCCCTTCTGTGATGTATGCTGCTTTTGTACGATGGGAAAGTGTGACTTGACGGGTGATAAGCGGGGTGCCTGTGGCCTCACAATGGCATCCCAACAATCCCGCATTGTCCTTCTTGCTTGCTGCATAGGAGCTGCTACCCACATAGCCCATGCGAGGCACCTCGTCGAGCATCTTATCGGGCTCTATGGAAGGGATTGCCCCATCGATGTAGGGGGAACAAATGTAGAGGTGGAAGCTCCCATAACAAGGCTTGTTTGCGGTATAAGACCCCGTACCCTCAGGGATCTCGAAGACATTTTAGACTATTTGGAAGGACAGATCGTTCAGCTTCTCTCGGCAACCCACACAGGACAGGAAGGGAGCCCTTTAGATTTTGAATCGAAGGTTCTCCATGCGGGCATGATCGATCATGTAGGCATGGAAGTTGCCGACATTGCCCAGATTTCCGCGCTAGGTTTTCCGAAGGCCGATCCAGAGGCCCCCCTTACGGATATAGGTTGGGGGGTCGTCGATTCTTCAAAGCCCGTTATCCTTGTCGTAGGGCACAATGTTCCATCGGCTGCCGAAATAGTCGACTACCTGATGGATCGAGCATTGTATGAGAAGATCGAGGTGGCCGGCATTTGCTGTACGGCCCATGATGTTGCCCGCTATAATCCGAGGGCTAAAATCGTAGGCCCCCTTTCTTGGCAAGCCCGGTTTATAAGGAGTGGTTTGGCAGATGTAATAGTCCTAGATGAACAGTGTATAAGGGCGGATACCCTGCTGGAAGCCCAGAAGGTAAGGGCCCCCCTCATAGCGACCTCCGATAAAAATTGCCTCGGTCTTCAGAATAGAACTGGAGATAAAGCTGAAGAGATCGTGGCGGATCTGGTAGCCGGGAAGGCTCCAGGAGTACTTATCCTCGATCCTGTATTGGTGGGTGAGGTTGCAGTGCGTACGGCTATGGAAGTAGCTCCGAAGAGAAGGAAGTTTAAGGTTTTGCCTTCGACAGCGGAGGTTATAGAGGGGTCTAAGGCTTGCACGAAATGCAATCGCTGCACGAGATCCTGCCCCAATGAGCTTCCGATACCCGATGCCCTAGAAGTTGCTGTCCAAGGAAATCTTTCGGGCTTGGCCGCCCTTTATGAAGCCTGTATTGGCTGTCTTCGATGCGAAAGTGCCTGTCCAAATAGGCTTCCAATCCATAGCTACATCCTTGCAGCCTCAGAGAGAAGAATGAGGGAAGAAAGGTTTAAGATCCGAACAGGGAGGGGAGCCATCCAGGATAACGAGATAAGGAATGTGGGAGCTCCCATCGTACTTGGTGAGATACCAGGAGTAATAGCCCTCGTCGGATGCTCCAACTATCCCCATGGTGGCAGAGAAGTTGCCGAAATAGCCGAGGAATTCCTGAAGCGAAGATATATCGTAGTCGCCTCAGGTTGTTCCGCCATGTCTGTAGCCATGAAAAAGGATGAAGAAGGCAGAAGTCTCTATGAGCTCTATCCTGGAGGCTTTGAGGCTGGAGGCCTTGTGAACGTAGGCTCTTGTATCGCTAACTCCCATATATCTGGAGCTGCCATAAAGATCGCGAGTATCTTCGCTAAACGCAACCTTCGGGCGAATTACGAGGAGATAGCCGATTACATCCTAAACCGAGTTGGAGCAGTAGGCTTAGCATGGGGAGCCATGTCCCAAAAGGCTGCAGCCATAGCAAGTGGCTTCTGGCGTTTAGGGGTTCCTGTCATCGTGGGACCCCATGGATCAAAGTATAGGCGTATGCTTCTGGGAAGGAAGGACCGGGATGAGGACTGGTACGTCTACGATGCCAGAAGTGGAGAACAAGTTTATGTTGGTCCAGCACCGGAGCACCTTTTCTGCACAGCCGAAAGCAAAGAGGAAGCCATGGTTATGATTGCCAAGCTTTGCATTAGGCCTAACGATACACCAAAGGGGAGAGCGATAAAGCTTACCCACTACGTGGACCTGAGTAAGCGCCTTTATGGCACAATCCCTGATGATATTCATCTGTTCGTCCGCACGGCTGCAGACATTCCTATAACTATGAAGGAGGAAATCCAAAGGATTTTAGAGGAAAGGGGCTGGAAGGAAAAGAGGATACCCGATCCAACTCTCTTGCCGAAACTCGTGAGGAAAGGAGAGATGGGAAGGTAGGTGGGTTAAATGGCATCGGCAGAGCCATGGCAGATGGCCGAGATACCAGGGCCTAGGAAGGCCATCGTCATCCCTAGGCCTGAGGCCCTCATTGCCTTAGTTAAAAGAGCGAAACGCCTAATCTTCATCGTAGGGCATGGGGCCTCCGAGGTCTCCCTAAAGGAAGGGGGAACTCCCATGGACTGGTCTATCCGCGTGTCGAGGGCTTCTGGCATTCCCATATTGGCTACTGGACATGCTGTAAAAGGTTTCATAGAAAGGGGCTTCAAACCTGGAGCCTACATGTCCGCCGTCGACGTGGCGAATAGACTTATAGATCCAGGCTGGGAGGGACTGGACGGAAAAGGACAGTACGAGCTAGCTATTTTTATAGGCTTTCACTATTATTTAGCCTGGAACCTTCTTTCGGGGCTCAAACATTTTTCCCAGAACATCAAGACCCTAAGCCTAGACAGGTTCTACCAGCCCCATGCATCCCTTTCGCTTCCTAATTTATCAGTCGACGAATGGGAAGTTTATTTAAAGGCTCTAGAAGATGCCTTGAGGAGTGGATGAGCCTTGTCGATGTTTCAGGATATCCCTGTGGAAGTGAGCGTAATCTACGAAGGTCAGAGGATTCGATGGCCCGATACCCATGTGGAGCTAGGAGGGCCAAGGGTTGAGCATAAGTTCGAGCTCGTGAGGGTTAAGCCCCTTTCCGAGGTCGAGGATGGAAGGATCGTAATTATAGGCCCAGACCTGAAGGATATGGAGAAGAGAAGCTATCCCTTTGGGCTTTACATAGAAGTTGCTGGTAGCCAACTTGGGGAGGAGCTTGAGGGAGTCATCGAGAGGCGTATCCACGAGTACTGCAACTACATAGAGGGTTTCATGCATGTGAACCAGCGTTACGACATCCAGATTCGCCTGAGTGAGAAATCCTATAAGAAGGGCTTGAATTCCTTCCAAATCATAGGAAAGGTCCTTTGCAGGCTTTTCAAGAGTGAGCTTCCAATCATCGAAAGGATCCAGATAACCTTCATCACAGACCCTGAAAAGGTTGCAGACATGTATAGAGAAGCCCTAGGGATCTATGAAAAGCGGGATGCCAGGGTGAGGGGCCTGAAGGACGAGGATGTGAGCGAATTTTATGGCTGTAATCTATGCCAATCCTTCGCCCCGACCCATTCATGTATCATCACACCCCAAAGGTACTCGAACTGTGGTGCCATCAGTTGGTTCGATGCGAGGGCTTCGGCTATGGTTGATCCCAAGGGACCGATTTTCAGGATTGAGAAGGGTGATTGCCTAGATCCTCTTAAGGGCGAGTACACAGGAACCAACGACTCGATAAGAAAGAATACAGGAGGGGAAATCACAAGGGTTTGGTTATACACAGCCTTTGGTTATCCCCACACCTCATGCGGTTGTTTCGAGGGTGTAGCCTTTTACATACCTGAAGTGGATGGATTAGGAATCGTCCATAGGGGATTCAGGGGCCCAACGGTAAATGGGCTTCCCTTCTCAGCCTTAGCTGATTCAACGGCTGGAGGAAGGCAGATCGACGGCTTTCATGGCATCTCCATCGAATACATGAGGTCTAAAAAGTTCCTTCAGGCAGATGGGGGATGGAAACGCATCGTTTGGATGCCCGAGGCAATCAAGGAGCGTATCAAGGATTTCATACCGAAGGATATAGTCGATAAAATTGCAACGGAAAAAGATGCTTCGACTGTTGAAGAGTTAAGGATTTTCCTCGAGAAGGGAGGCCATCCCATCGTGGAAAGATGGAAGGAAAAAGAGAAGGAGGCAGAAGTGCGACCACGTCTAGCGGAACCTGTTGTTACAGAGGATAAGGTTGAGGCTCCGGAAGCCCTCTTAAAAGGGACTATTACAACAGTCGCGGCTCCAGGCACCTTCAGAATTGTTTTGAAAAACGCAAGGATCCGGGCTGAGAAGATTACTATAAAAAGGCTTGATTAATTTAGGATGAGGGGATAAGGAGTGGGAAGGGGAGAAATTAGACGGAGGAACGAAGGATCCATAAAGATTGGACCAAGACTTCTTGAAATTCTAAGCCAGCTTGGCGAGATAGAGCTTGAGGATGTAGAGATCGAAGTGGAGGATTTGGAAATATGGTGGCAACCAGGGGTAGGAATAGTAGCACCACCCAAGATTGTTCCCCCTCCAAGGGTTAAGCCAACGGAAATTCTCCCTGAACCTTTCGAGGTACCCTTGGAGGAATATCCTGGAAGGGTCGAGGAGGTCGTCTTGGGTGCCACGAAGGCTGAGGGGGGAACGAGGGCGAAAAGGATAGTGATCGGAGGGGCTGAATCCCCAGCTTTTTATCTCTTCGAAAGGAAGCCTGCCCATCCACCGGTAATCGCCATCGATACCTTCGATATGAAGACCAGCCTTCCTAGAGCTATAAGAATGTATGTGGAAGAGGTCATGGAAGATCCTCCTGCTTGGGCTAAAATGGCCGTCGATAAATTAGGAGCCGATCTAGTTTCGATCCATCTAATTAGCACGGATCCATTGATCAGGGATACATCGCCAAAGGAAGCTGCAAAGACTGTAGAGGATGTCCTTCAAGCCGTCGATGTCCCCATCATTGTGGGAGGATGCGGGGATCCTAGGAAGGATGCGGAAGTCTTCACGAAGGTTGCTGAGGTAGCGGAAGGGGAGAGGCTCCTCCTTAGCTCTGTAACTCTGGACATGGATGAGGCTGGAATCCTCGGCCGCGTAGCAAAGGCTGCCAAGGACCATGGACATGCAGTCCTTGCCTTCTCTTCCATGGAGTTGAATAAGGCTAAGGAATTGAACAGGAAGCTCTACGCGTTTCTGCCAAGGGATTCCATAGTGATGGATCTGACTACGGCTGCCTTAGGTTATGGTCTTGAGTACTCCTTCAGCATCCATGAACGGGCAAGGCTTGCTGCCCTTATGGGAGATCCGGAGCTTCAGCATCCAGTTCTCTCAGGGACGACGAATGCATGGGCTGCTAGGGAGGCATGGCTTAGGATGGGACCGGAGTGGGAGCCAAGAGAACTGAGGGGGGCCCTATGGGAGACCATAACAGCTCTGGCCCTCCTTCTAGCAGGAGTCGATGTCTTTATGATGATGCATCCTGATGCCGTAAGGACGGTTAAGAAGGTCATAGAGCATTTTAACAGAGAGGTTAAGCCCGAAACGATGGTTGACTGGGTTTCGGCGAGGATCTAGGGGATCGATAAAACGATACCCATTCAAAGTGGGGGGATGGAGGGAAAAGGATTTGACTGAGAGGGAGATCAAAGGAGGGATAAAAGAGCTTAGTCCCATTGATGTTTACATGCTACTTCCTAGAACGAACTGTAAAGAATGCGGGGAAGAGAATTGCATGGCCTTTGCTGTAAAGCTTGTAAGCAGAGAGGTGCCCCTAGAGAAATGTCCTCCGATTCTTAAGAAGGAGAAGGCAGAAGCCTATAAGAAGCTTCAGGAGCTCCTCGCACCCCCTGTAAGGGAGGTTGTCATAGGCCTTGGGAAGCGAAGCCTGCGGATTGGCGGTAAGCTTGTCATGCACAGGCACGAGTTCACATATCATAACCCACCTCCTATAGCCATCGATGTTACAGATGAGATGCCCCTCCATCCAAACCCAGAAAGAAAGGATGAAAGGGAGGGAATCATAGATAGGATACGAAAGTTCGAAGGCTTCTCCTACGACTACATCGGAAAGAGACTTAATCTAGATGCTATAGCCCTCAGATCCACTTCAGGAAATCCAGAAACCTTCAAATCAGTCGTTAGGGCTGTTACAGAGTTCACTGACGTACCCCTCATCCTATGCTCCTTGGATCCCGCAATCATGGATGCAGGGCTTTCAGTAGCGGGGGATAGGAGACCCCTCATCTACGCGGCAACGAAGGAGAACTGGAAAGAAATGGCGGAGTTAGCCTTGAAGTACAGCTGCCCCTTAGCCATCCTTGCCCCTAATGACCTTTCGCTTCTAAGATCCTTGGCGAGGACCCTAATAGATTATGGATTGAATGATCTTGTTCTAGACCCTGGAACCTTTCCTGAGGAAGGAATCGCTGCTACTATTAACAACTTTACGATGATAAGGAGATGTGTCTTTAAGCGGAGGGACAAGCTCTTAGGCTTTCCCCTCCTCGGAACTCCTATAACAGCTTGGCTTTACGGAGAGGGCTCGATGGAGGAGAGGGCTTGGAAGGAAGCTGTTTTGGCCTCGATGCTCATTTCGAGGTATGCAGACCTCCTGATAATGCATAGCCTCGACGGCTGGGCGCTCCTCTCCGTAGTGATATGGAGGTTTAACCTCTATACAGATCCAAGGAAGCCTGTTTCGGTTGAGCCTGGCCTTAGAACCTTCGGAGAGCCAGACGAAAAATCCCCCCTGATGCTTACGGGTAACTATGCCCTTACATATTTCACAGTAGAATCGGATATCAAAAAATGCGGTGCATCATGCTACCTGATCGTAGCAGATACACAGGGATTAAGTGTAGAGAGCGCTGTGGCAGGGAGGTACCTGACTGCAGAAACAGTCGCAGAGGCTGTTCGGAAATCGGGAATCGAAGGCAAAATAAACCACAAGTTTCTCATAATACCGGGCTTAGCTGCAAGACTCAGCGGGGAGATCGAGGAAACCTTAGGAGGTGAATGGCGAGTCCTTGTCGGACCGAGGGATTCCTCTGAGATAGGGAAGTTTTTGAAGGAAAAATGGCCACCGAAGTTAGATTTCCAAGGGTAGTCGAACAGCTTTCGCCATGAAAAGGTTCTGCTTATGACCTTAAGCCTCTATCGCCAAGAAAAGATATCGAATACAGGGTTTATAAAATTTCTTTGCTCCTTTAACTAATTTTGAAGAAGTCCGCTATAAGGGCTTTCTTAGAGAAATTAAGAAGAAAAAAGAAAAAGAAAAGAAATGGAAGGCTCATGCCTTGGTCCTGGAGCTCCTCTTCATCTATGGTGATGCCTTCGGAGAGAGAGTCATCAGAAACCTAATAAACGACCCGAGTTTCTGCCAAGTCTGTGGTCTCTATTGCGACTTCTGCAAGGCTGGAAAGTACGGCCATGTTAGCCGCATCAGAGGAGCCTTGAGGATGCCGTCCCCTGAAGACCTTCCTTCTTTCTTGGAGAAGCCCGAAGCCTATCTTCCTAAGAAAGTTCCAAAGGCAGATCTATGCGTGATCTCAGGAATTCATCCAGACCTCCTTTTGGCGATGCCAGGGCTCTTAGCCAAAGCAGGCATCAAGGGTCTCATCGTCCCTATCGAGGATTTCAGGAAGGTCCCTTCAGGGCTGAGGAGGCAGGTTTCAGAGGCCTGCCAAGATCTTGGTCTGGAAAGTGTGTTCCCAAAGCCCTTCTGTAACCTAGAGGCTCCAAGGGAAGAAAATGCTATGGTTTCGAGTTTCATTGAGGAGCTAGGTATTGGAAGGCCTGTCCTTCGCATCGATCTAAGGAGATCTGGAAGCCTTCTCAAGATTCGAAGAGTCTCGGTCCTAAAAAGCGCTCCTTGTGGCTCTACTTGGTACGTAGCAAAGAAAATAGAGGGTCTGGAACTGGAGGCAGGGTCCAAGGTGAGTGCGAAGGAATGCGATGCGCTCAGGGATGCCGTAGCCAGGGCCCACCACTCCTATCCATGCACAGCAAGTATGGAAGTGGATCCTGAACTGGGGGAGCCCATCCTCCATAAGGCTGGCCATACAGTCTTGGATGCCGTAGCCAGGGCCATCGATGAGATAGGAGACTTATGGATGAAAAAGCATCTTTGAATGCTTCTTAATTGAGATTTATTCAATTGGGAGAAAGGCTTTTCTTCTACTTAGTTTCGGTATGATGGATAAAGCCCCGAATGCAAAATTATATTGATTTATTAACCACTGGGCTCTTCAGAAGCCTACATAGCTTTCTCTGCAATCGGTAGTTGCTAGGTAAGGCTAGAAGGCGGAGCTTTGATTATCTAGAGGCATAAGTGGGAAAGAACTCCCTTGGTCCTGGAATGTATATGGAATCAGAGTAGGCCTCTGTGAACATATAATCGACGGAGAGGTCTATGTAAAGCATTTTTTCGGCAACTTCCTTCATTTCTCTCCTTTTCTCTATCGAAAGGAGGGCTGCATAGGCTCCAGATAGAGAGCCATTTCCGATAGGATGGACCTTTGCCCTCGGGAATTCTGGAAGGATTCCAAATTTCATCACATTCTTTAAGTCTGTGTAGGCTCCGAAGGCTCCTGCGAGGTAAAGGTTCCTAACATCGTGTATGGACAATTTCAGTTTCCTCATCAATGTAATAACGGCCCCACAGACGGCCGCCTTCGAGTCGATTATATAATCCATATCGCGTTGGTTTATGACGATGTCTCGTCCTATGGCCGTCCTTTCCTCGGGGACAAGGATGTACTCGAGTCCATACCTTCCTCTTCTTATAAAAGGAGAGGTTGGGTGCTGGACGATCTTTCCCCTAAAGTCGATTATTCCCGCGGAGAACATCTCGGCTACCGTGTCAATGATGCCAGAGCCACATATACCCTTGGGAGGAACATTTCCAATAACCTCGCATTCAGCCTCCAAGGTCCTTGGATCAATTTTCACATGCTCTATGGCACCTTCCATAGCCCTCATGCCATTTCCTATGCCCTCCCCTTCGAAAGCTGGTCCTGAAGCACAAGAGGCTGAAATGAGCCAAAGATTGTTTCCTAATATGATTTCTCCATTGGTCCCCAGGTCTATGAGAAGCGAAATCTCATCAGATTTATGCATACCGGAGGCTAAAACATCCCCTATAGCATCTCCTCCCAAGAATCGGCTCACATTGGGAAGGCAGTAAATGTAGGCTTCAGGGTTTACATCGATTCCAAGCTCACTAGCCTTTCTTACGATCGGATTCCTTGAAACCTTCTCATTTCCGTCTACGTAGGCAAGGTATGATGGATCTATCCCAGCGAGCAGATGGTTCATGACAGTATTTCCCCCTACACAGACTTCGGCGATCTCCTTCCTTCCTATGCCTATAGGAAGGGTAAGTTCCTCGATGATTGCATTTATGCTCTTCACGACTTCCTTCTGAAGCCTTATTAGACCCTCCTGTCTTCTGGCGTAGGCTATTCGCGTAACGAGGGTCTCTCCATAGTTAATCTGACCGTTAAGACAGGAAGCCCTTCCAAGAATTTTTCCAGCCGTGAGGTCAACAAGGAGGGCTACGATGGTCGTTGTTCCTATATCGATGGCTAAGCCATAGTTTGTTCGCCTCGAGTCACCTGGCTCAATGGCGATGACCTCGGATTGTCCTCCTGTGACGGTCAAAGTTGCGGTAATGGCTTCCTCCTTATCCTTTATAGATAAGAGCCTTTTCAGAATACCTTCGCTTAGAAGGGGTTTTTCATCCGAACCTTTGAGCCTCAAAAAGGGAGTTCCCAATCTTCCTTTCTTCTCAATATCGATAACCACGGGAGTCTCCACGAGATACTTTCGACAAGCTGGGTTGATTCTTTCGACAATAGACTCCATATCGACGAGGATCTTAGGCTTTGAAACTTGACTTTCGATAGGTATCGTAAACTCAGCATTTCCTAGGACACAGACTTGACAGGCAAGGAGGTAGCCATCCACCTTCTCCCTTGGAGAAAGCCATTTGTCTTCCTTATTCGAGAGGTGTAAAACCTCGCCTTTGTTCAGGATAACTTTACACTTCCCGCACTCGCCATGCCCACCGCATATACTATTGATCCATATGCCAGCTTCTCTAAGAGCCTCCAGCAAAACAGTACCCTTCTTTACCTCAACTACTCTACCTATAGGATTGATGAAGAGCCTTACGTAGTCCCCCAAATCAATCACTCCATGGAATCCTAAGCTTCGATGACATTTTTGAGAGCCTGATCGGGAATTCAAGGATGGGCTTTTAGATAAAGTTAAATTTGTCCTAATGTTTCAGTTATGTTGAGAAAATTTGGGCGGATGGTCC
>JAGTQN010000060.1 GCA_018396395.1 Candidatus Bathyarchaeota archaeon
TTTTTTTATTTTATTTTATTATTTCCCTTTCACTCTAAATAATTTTCCTAGGCTTCAACCAGGTTTGATAGAATTTCCTCACAGAGCTCCTTGCTTCCTGAGGCAATGAGGGAAACCCTCGTCCGAAGATCCATTTTTATCTTTAAAGGATTCCCCTCGCCATCCACGACGATTCCCTTTCCCTCTTGAACGATAAAGGCTGCTGCAGCAACGTCCGTTACCCTCAGGAATCCCCTCAGATCCACGAAGGCATCACAAGTACCGGACGATACGAAGGCTATTTCAAGGGCGTCGGTTCCGAGGAAACGGATATGCCTAGCCTTCAGGAGGATCTGCCTTATTTTTTCCAGGTATTCGGGCCCTCCCCTCGCTACGTTCAAGTCTATGGCTAGAAGGGCTTCAGAGATCCTTTTGACTTCAGAAGGCCTCACCCTATTTCCGTTGAGGAAGGCACCCTTCCCAACCTCAGCCGTAAAGAGATCTCCTGAGGGAATATTGATGACCCCTGCCGCCTGAATATTAGAAAATTCATAGCCATTGGCGATGGCAAGGGATGAGGAGAAGCATGGATAACCTCTAATGGCATTCGTACTTCCATCGATGGGATCGAGGATGAAAAGGGGAAGACCTCCTTTACCGATTTTCATTTCCCCAGATTCCTCCGATAGAAGGGTCCCATTCTGAAAATAGCGCCTAATAATATCCAGGACTGCCCCTTCGGCTACAAGATCTATAGCCCTTGAAATGTCACCGCCGGCTCCTATTCCAACCTTCGTCCTTGCTGTGGGCATTCTAAGCCCTTTCATAACCTCCAATCGAGCAGCCCTAAGGGCTTCCTTTAAAAGGTTAAGAAGGCTCAAATCGAATACCTCGAAGCTTCCGCATTTCCGATACGATACTATTGGTTTATTTATTAACAATTTGGGAAGTTCTATATCAAGCGAAGGGGATTCGTTTTACTTGAACGTAAGTATTGGAAATTTCGGGAGATTTCCTTTCCCTCGAAATGCTAGGAATCCTTCGATTCTAGGCTGGGCTGAGAATTTGGGGCTTTTATAACGGATACGTGTGCCTATCGCCATCCAAGGAAGCCCGCAAACCCGTTATTCCTTCATTCTTAACGAATTTCTCTAAACCAAGGCTATTCCGGAGCTTCGAAAGTTGATGCATGAAACCTTTTGAAGCTTTGAAGGATTTCTTAACGATTCTTAGTCCTAAAGCGAAGGGTGAAGGGCTTTCCTTCGAATGGAAGAAAAGGAGCCGATACATTTTTATGTTCCATTTCATATTTATAAAGCGATAAAAGAATATGAAGCTTCCCTTCATGGACTTAAAATCCTCGAAGGCTCAGGTGAAAATTACGAAGGAAGAAAAGGATGGATTACTAAAAAATGTTATCAGGCTCTTAGGGTACGGAAGAAGGGTTTGGAAGAG
Organism: Candidatus Bathyarchaeota archaeon; assembly: GCA_018396395.1. Taxonomy (GTDB): domain Archaea; phylum Thermoproteota; class CALKCG01; order B24; family JAGTQN01; genus JAGTQN01. Next base: position 1,435 of record JAGTQN010000060.1, read on the forward strand.
GCTTTTATTGCTGGCAGCTTGCGTTGTCTTGGGTAGCCTCATAGACCTAGTTCCGCCCCTTCTAACCAGGTCCATCGTCGATGACATACTTTCTAAGGCTTTGGGAGCTGATACCGCCATCACGGGCGATACTTATCTTCTCTTAGCCCTCTACTCCTCTGGAATCGTCCTCGTCGCCTTGATAAGCGGAGCCTTGGGATATGGGGAGCGCTATTCAGCGCGTTACGTAAGCGAAAGGATCGGCTTCGAGCTTAGGAATGAGCTTTATAGGGACCTTCAAAGGCAGTCCTTCAGCTTTTATGATGAGAATCCTGTAGGACAGCTCATCGCCAGGGCAACCTCGGACGTCCAAAGTATCCAGAGGTTCCTATCGATGATCATATCCCGCCTCTTTGGAACCATCATCACCTTCATCGGCATATTCTTCATAGTCTTTCCCTGGAGCCCGATCCTAACCCTTCTATCCCTATCCATCGCCATACCCATGCTCTTTATCACGATAAGGTTCTCGAGGTTCATCCATGGCATCTTCTATCGAACCCAACAGCTCGTGGGCAAGGTTGCTACCATCGTTTGGGAGAACATTAATGGCGTTCGGGTCGTTAGGGCCTTCAACAACGAACCTTACGAAGTGAAGAAGTTCACGAAAGCAAACCAAGAATGGTTCGAGAATTCCATGAGGGCTGCCAAAGTAAGGGCGATCTATAATCCATCCATGGACTTCCTTATAGGCTTCAGTACGGTCCTCGTCCTCTGGTGGGGAGGAGGCTCCGTCATCGCTGGAAGCCTCAGCCTTGGAACCCTCATAGCCTTCAGCGGCTACCTTACAATGCTCATGGGTCCCATTCGAATGATGGGTTTCATAGCCTCAGGGCTTTCCGAAGCCCTCGCAAGCGCCAAGAGGGTCTTCGAGATCCTGGATATGGAGCCAGAGGTTAAGGATAAGCCCGATGCCATTGAGCTTCCACCCTTGAAAGGGCATGTTCGCTTTGAGAATGTTTCCTTCAGGTACGGTAAGGGTCCCTTGATCGTGAAGAACCTTTCCTTCGAGGTTAAGCCTGGACAGGTCGTAGCCCTATTGGGAGCGACAGGCTCGGGGAAGAGCACCATCATCCAGCTGATACCGAGGTTCTACGATGTGACGGAAGGAAGGATCACCATCGATGGCTACGACATAAGGGATGTGAAGATCAAGTCCCTTCGATCCCAGATAGGCATTGTCCTTCAAGAGAACTTCCTCTTCTCAGGAACCATAAGGGATAATATAGCCTATGGCAAACCAAATGCCACCATGGAGGAGATTATAGAGGCAGCAAAGATCGCGGGAGCCCATGAGTTCATCCAATCCTTCCCTGAGGGCTATAACACACTCGTAGGGGAGAGGGGTGTAACCTTATCAGGAGGCCAAAGGCAGCGCATTGCCATAGCTAGGGCCCTCCTTATGAACCCTCGCATCCTCATCCTTGACGATTCGACGAGCAACGTGGACGTCGAAACCGAATATGGGATACAAAAAGCCATGAAAGCCCTCATGAAGGGAAGGACAACCTTTGTTATAACCCAGAGGGTCTCAACCGTAAGGGCTGCAGACCAGATCATCGTATTGGACCAAGGTCGTATCGTAGAGATGGGAAGGCATGAGGAGCTCCTAGCCAAGGGAGGCCTCTACGCAAGGCTATACTATACCCAGCTGCAGGGTGCCAGGGGAGTAGAAGAGGAAGAAGAAAGGGAAAGGGAAAGGGAAAGGGAAGAAGCGCGAAGGGAAGGGAAAGGGCAAGAATTTGGCGAATCTATGCAAAAAGTAGGCATTCCTTCGACTTCCATGGCTATTCATGGAAAGGAGGGAAGGGGAGGCTAAGGGAAGAATGGGCTTTCATTTTCATCATCTGAGGGAAATGGATCAGGAGGAAATCAAGCGGAAGGTTCCAGACAAGGTCCTCTTGGCGTGGGTCCTTAGAAAAATCCTAAGGCATAAGGGCATCTTCATCCTAGTAATGGCGAGCCTCGTCCTTTCATCCCTCCTAGCCTTGTTACCCCCCTACTTTGTCAAGGTTGCCATAGATGAGTATATAGCCAAAGGAAACTTGGCGGGGCTATGGCAACTGATTCTTTTTTATCTCCTTGTCCTCGGCATAACGCAAGTAGCACGATCCTTGAACGGCTATGCCTCTTCTTGGCTTGGACAAAGGGTCATCATGGAGATAAGGATCGAGACCTTCCAGCACCTTCAAGAGCTATCCATCAGCTACTTTGATCAGAGGGAAGCGGGAAGAATCCTGAGCCGAGTGATGAACGACGTGGACAGTCTTCAACAACTCGTCCAGACAGCCTTCGTAAGCGTAGGGGCGGACCTCTTCAACATACTCAGCATCATAGGCATAATGGTCTGGATGGCACCCCAGCTCTCCCTTCTGACCTTCGTAACGATACCCCTCCTCATCCTCACGAGCTGGTCCTTCAGTAAGAGGGCTAGGGAAGCCTATCGAAGAACAAGGAGAACGATATCTACTGTAACCTCCTTCCTCCAGGAGGGAATATCGGGTGTCAGGGTTTCCCAATCCTTCGCAAGGGAAGGTATAAACGAGCGCCAATTCGAGCAGGTAAACGTCCAGAACCTAGATGCAAACCTCGGAGCCGCAAGGATTGAAGCCATGGTAAGGCCCATCATAGGGCTTATCCAAGCCCTTGGAACCTGTATTATCTTATCCTTCGGAGGCTATTTAGTCCTAACGAAATCCCTGACTTTAGGCGTCCTTGTTGCCTTTACGCAGTACTCGGCAAGGTTCTTCGCTCCAATCCTTGATTTGACCATGTTCTACTATACGATTCAATCTGGTTTGGCAGCCTCGGAGCGTATATACGAGCTCCTGAAGACAGAGCCGGAGATTAAGGATGAGCCCGATGCCGTAGAATTGGAAAAGGTTGAGGGGCATGTGGTCTTCGATCATGTTACCTTCGCCTACAAGCCCGGCATTCCCGTGATAAGGGATCTTTGCCTCGAGGCCAAGCCTGGGAGGATTTATGCCATCGTCGGTCCCACAGGTGCCGGTAAGACGACCATCGTTAATCTCATATATCGATTCTACGAGCCCCAAGAAGGGCGAATCATAATCGACGGCTATGACATCCGGAAGGTTAAGCAAAAAAGCCTCAGGAGGCATATGGCCATGGTCCTCCAAGAGAGCTTCCTCTTCGCTGGTACTGTGAGGGAGAATATTCGATATGGAAGACCAGAGGCATCGGATGAGGAGGTCGAAGAGGCCGCCAAGGCTGTGGGAGCCCATGAATTCATAATACAGCTACCGGAGGGCTATGATACGGATATAAGGGAAAGGGGTCAGAGACTATCCATGGGTCAGAGGCAACTCCTATGCTTTGCCAGGGCCCTCCTCGCGAATCCTCGCATCCTTATCCTCGATGAGGCAACGAGTAGCGTGGATGCCTACACGGAGCAGCTCATCCAAAGGGCGCTCATGAGGCTTCTAAAGGGAAGGACAAGCTTCATCATTGCCCATAGGCTTTCGACGGTCAGGGCTGCAGACCAGATCATCGTATTGGACCAAGGTCGTATCGTAGAGATGGGAAGGCATGAGGAGCTCCTAGCCAAGGGAGGCCTCTACGCAAGGCTATACGAGATGCAGTTTAAGCCCCTTGAGGGGGCAGAAGCCATAAGCATACCTTCACCGGAGCCCTTGGCCTTCGGATCCTTAGGGAAGACCAACGATCCTAAGTAACGAAAATTTTTCTAGGAATCCTTCCTGAGGGAAAGAAACTATCCCTTTTTGTTTTCCCATACGCTGAAGATAGGCTATGAGGCTTGGCTCCAAAGCTCATAGCATATTCTTTCGAAGCGATTTTATTTTATTTTTTATAGTATCATCCTAGAGCTTTCTCTTCGTTTTCCTTTCCTATCCTTCAATTAATGAACTTTAAGGCCGCCTCCAAATCCTCGTCCAACTCCTCCTCGGAGGCTACCCCTATCATGCAAGCATCTACTCCAACATCCTTGAATACATAGCTAAAGGCTTCCCCAGGTCTTATCCTTCCTCCAGCCAAGGGCTTAATGGCTACGATAGGCTTCGATGAGGCTTTAATGGCTTTCAAAGCCTCCTCTTGGCTCGGTAGCATAAGGGCGCCTATACGGTTCACAGGGGTTACATAACCTTGAAAAGGCAAACCAGAAGCCTCCAGAGCCGGTATTGTCCTTCCGGCATGATGGATGCCGAAGAGGATGTTTTCAAATCCAAGGCTTCTCAAGAGCTTCATCAGGGCTTCCAGAAGGTCAAACCTCTCCATGGCGACTAGGAAATCCGTCTCCGAGCCAGGTTCAACAAAAAGAATCTCATGGCCTTCAAGGCTTTTCAGAGCCTCCCGAAGGGAAGCCTCGTCAAAGTCCAGGCTATACGATTCTTCCTTTCCATAGGGGGAAAGCCCTTCAAGGGCTTCTGGGAAGCGCCTTTCCCAACCAGGCCTCGTGAGGAGAATAGGATCCTTCAAGAATTTTAAAAGGAGCCTTTCCTTTCCTTGGAAGTCTTCTTTCTCAAGGTTTCTAGAGGCTTGATGGAAATAGGTTACCCATCGCCTATAGTCGTCAACAGGCTTGGAGCCTAGCCTTAACCTTAAGCTAATACAGGGCGCTAGGGCGAGGCTGATCCTGTAGAAATCCTCGATTTCCTTCACAACTTTTAGGAGGGAGGTAGCCAGGAAACCCGTGTTCGCGGGAACCGCTGCCATGGCTGTTATCCCATATTCGAAGATGCCTTTGAGGATGATACCCTTAAGGTTCTTTGGCTCCTGAAACCTCTGGGCGTAAAGGAGGTTTTTCTCTTGACCTTGGTACGATTCTCCAAGGAAGGGCATACAACCTAATATAATCCTCGGAACCTTCTTCGAACCAATCCTCACACTTGGAATGGGAAAACTTCGATCCATACAGCCTCATCGACTTTTTTTTCCTTCGCCCATATTAAGCGATAATGCATGCTTTTCTTATCGAATTCGGATGAAATAAGCCCCTTTTTGGGTTTGAAAGAGGCATAGAACGCATCTAATGGGTGTTTTAGGTATTGCATCTTCATCTTTATACGAGCTTTTTCTTTCCTCTCATAAGGGCTAATGAGAGCGGATTTTGGGCTAGGCTTCGTTCCTTGGGAACTATCCTCCGCCCACGGGGGGGATGATGGCTAGGAGACATCCTTCCCAAAGACGCATCCTTAAACCTCCCATCGTATCGGCATTCTTCCCATCCACAAGGAACTGAAGATAAGGTCTGGGGTCGGCGTATCCCTCAGGACCCACATGCCCCTCGCCCTCGAAGAGGTATCGCTTAAACTCGGAACCATACTTAATGGCTAGGGCTTCTAAGGCTTCCCCTAAGGTTGCATTCTCTGGCAAATCGAGCATTACTTCAGGCTCTCCAGCGATTTCCCGAAGCCTCGTGAATAGACGAACCTTAACCTTCAAGGCATCCCATCCCAATAACTGCAGCCTTTTTGAAAGACAAAAACTTTATGGGAATCGAAAGGGAAAGTCCCAAGCTTTTTTCTTTCAATCCTGCAAAGGATTTATAAGGTTTATGTAATGCTCAGGAGGAATGGGTTGATGGATGGAGCGGAAGGAGTTGAAGCGAAAAACATTCTTCTTGCATCTATGGCTTCTAATCTTCATCCTTTCTTCCCTTCTCTTCGCCCTTTCCCTTCCTTCGCTCCTTTCCTTCACCTTGCGCATCTCAGAAGTTAATGCCCAAAACCCAGGAACCAACCTAGATCCAGATTCAGATCCGGATTCAGATCTAGGCATAGAACCAATTCCTCAGCCCGAGGTTGAGCTTATCCACAAGGTTGAGATCTTCCAAGGAGGATCAATCCTTGTGAACGATTCCTTAATCCTTAGAAACCCAGGAATCCAAAGCATCGATTCTTTTGTTCTTGGATTCCCGGAGGAATTTAAGGGATATCTTGATCATTTCTTTGCTTACGATGACCTTGGGGAAAGGCTAAGCCTAGAAAACGAAAGCCTAAGCCTCCCAGGAATTTTTGCCTTTCGGATTCGCCTTTCAAAAGCCCTTTTACCCATGGAAGAAACCAGGATTACTATCCTTCTCGTCTTTTCGAGGATTATAAGCTTCTCTACAAGCCTCCAAAGGTATGAGATCCAAGTCTTCCTTAATCCTATCCTTTCGTTCAACCTTTCCCGCTTCTCTTCGGAAATAGCCTTTCCAAAAACCCTTACGCCCGTGAACTATCCTGAAAACCTCACCCTTGTCGTCAAAGATGGAAGAAAGGCTCTCATCCTCAACGCTTCCTCAAACCTTCAAAGCTTTACTTCTTACAAGGCAAAGATATCCTTCCAAGGAAACCTCCAAGTCCTTTCGATAAAAAACCTGAGAAGGAGGGTCGAAGTTTCGATGGAGGGGGTCATAAGGGTTTTCGATGACTATCAAATCGAAAATCCCATCGCTAAGAAAGTTTCCAGCGTAAATGTTACCCTTGGAAAAGGAGCCAAGGGCATCGCTGTTGAGGATTCCCTAGGACCCTTAGCCTTCACAGAGAGGGCTTTGAACAAAACCTTAGAAGGCATGGAAGGTGTGGAAGTGCAACTGAACCTTAGGGATGAAATCGGTTTGGGGGAGCTTGCTTCCTTCACAGTATCCTACGAGCTTCCAAGGCATATATACGCCTCTAGCGGTGGAGGGGTTTGGAACCAAGTTCTCAGTCTAAGGCTTCCCTTTGGGTTCAAGGCTAAGGTTGTGAGGCTTCTCGTCCAATTTATCCTTCCTGAGCAAGCCCAGTTCCTAAACGCTTCCTCAAACCTTGGCCAAGGAATTTTGGAAGTTGTTTCGGGAATTGCATCGCAATCGAGGCAAGTCATCTTCTGGAATGCCAAAGAGGTTTCCTTCCTGGAGGAGCCTTCCTTCCTCGTTTCGTATGCCCACTCCATCCTTTGGTCAACCCTTCAGCCTATGGTCTTCACCCTTCTTATCGCTATTTTGGCTTACGGATTCCTTCAATACAGACCGAAAGCCCCTCCAGAACGAGTGGCTCCAGGCGTTTCCCTAGAAGCGGTGAAGGGCTTCATAGAAGCTTGTGGAAGATATATGGAACTTGAGCTGGAATTTGATAGGCTAAGAGATGAATTTGATCGAAGGAAAATTGGGAGTAGCCAATACAGAAAAATGACAAATGTATTGAATGAAAGGAAGAGGGAAACGGAGAGAACTTTGTTGGAAACTGGAAATACATTGAGGAAGCTAGGGGGGAGATATGAGAATATCGTGGTTGAGATCGAAGAGGCGAAGGCCCAGATGGAAACGATTCGCATGAGTCTAGAGAATCTAAGGGATCAATATAGACTTGGAAGGATTTCTAGGGTTGTCTACGAAAGGCTTCTCAGGGAATATTCTAGGCGCTTGGAGGGTGAGAGGACAAAGGTTCGGAGGAACCTTGAAGCCCTTAGGGGCTAAGGTTCGCTTCCTTCAAAATGAAAATGGTTCTGGTTTCGGAGAAGATTCTTGGAGACCCCTGATGCTAAAAACATATATATGAAAGATTCGGAAATTTTTCCGGGCCCGTAGCTCAGCTTGACTGACGAGACCCTTGAGTCAGTCCTGAAGAGGTTAGAGCGACAGGGCGGTGCTTCGCGTCGAGGCTCATAGGCAAAGGAGCTGGGAGACCTGTTGGTCAAGGGTTCGAATCCCTTCGGGCCCACTGTCATTTGGGTTTGAAATCTTTATTTTGCCCTGATGAATCTTAATTGGGGCTTATGGCTAAGCCAAAGTATCGCCATCTCCAGAGCTTATTCTAGGGAGCCTGTTCAGTTTCCTGAGAGGGGTGCCTCCGTCAGCAGGCACGTCTTGCAAGATGAAGGTGTTGAAAGACTGCGTCAAACGCACCACGGATTGCAAGCTCCTGACTTCAGTCGTGGAGAAGCTGACATGGTTAGACGTAGAAGGGTAAGATCATAAATTTGTCAGGCTTACGGAGACCTTAGCCGAGGAGCTAAGGATTACAATCTTCAGGTGAATGCCATAGCTCCCGGCCCAGTAAAAAACTAGGATGGTTGAGCAGATCGTTGCAGCTGGCGAAAAGGCTGGACGTGAAGCTCTAGCTGAAGCTAAAAGGATTCTAGAGGGTGGCGGTGTAGGATTTGAGCCTGTTACAAGCCCAGCTATTTTCCTAGCCCCAGAAGAGGCTAATGGCTTAACTGGGCGTTTATTGGGCGCCGTATGGGATGATTGGCGCATTCTAAGCGAAGGATGCAGGGTTGGAGAGGTTATGGAGAAGGGGCTTTTCACCCTCCGCAGAATAGACGGGGTATTCTTCATTCCGAAGGATAGGAATATACCGAGGAGATAAATTATTCATTCATGTATATTTCATTGCTCTATTAGGTTGAGGCTTATGGGACATATTTACGTTGAGGACCTGTTCTACAACCCCTCCGATTACGTTGAGTACGTTCAGGGGAAAAGGAAGCTTGAGGACGTTAAAAAGTTTAAATGCAGGGCACTCGTTGACACTGGCGCAACCTTCCCAGCACTTCCCGAAAACGTGGTGAAGGATATAGACCTGCCCTTCATAGGCGAATATAAGGCTGAGGTTGCAGAAGGCATTGCTAATCTTAAACAGGCTTACGTTGTGGCCCAAATAAATGGCAAAGTAGCTGTTAGTAACCTGATCATAAGGCCTGAAGGTACGACGCCGCTGATAGGCGTTGTCACCCTCGAGCAAATGGGCTATAAAGTTGACCTGACAACGGGCAAACTCGTTGAAGGGCTGCCATTATTGCTCTAGATGCCAGAGTGGGAAGACTGGCGCAGCTAAACAAAATTACGCGCCATTATTGGAGAAGGGCTATACCATGCTTGTAAAGGGAAGGATGTGATGGTCGAAGCCCATTTGCAACCCCTTCTGGAAGCCCTTGAAGGCCTAAAACGCCTGAAGGAAATCGTTGAGGCATACAGAGTATCACCCTTAAAAGAGGAAAGGAAGGGCATAAGGACTAGGGGCCATTATAGGTGTTGCTAGG
>JAGTQN010000061.1:0-3176 GCA_018396395.1 Candidatus Bathyarchaeota archaeon
GTAAAAGCTAAAAGAAAATAGCATCAGACAAATTCCTACGGAATTTATTAATGAACCGATTAACTTTAAATCTCTAGATGCCTAGAGAAAGCGCGGAGATCCAAAACCTTGATATGATTAAAGAGAAAGCTTTTTTGAAAATGAAAAAGAATGGAGATTGGTCCCAATCTGCAAAATCCGTAGTAGATGTTATCGATGTTACGAAAGTCTACAAGCTTTCCGAGTCGGTCGAAACATGGGCCTTAAGGGGCGTAAGCCTTTCTGTCAGAGAGGGAGAGTATCTCGCCGTCATGGGTCCGTCTGGTCATGGAAAGTCCACATTACTACACATCATGGGCCTCTTAGAACGTCCGTCATCAGGTAAGGTTCTCGTCGATGGAGCGGATACTAGCAAGCTTTCTGACAAAGAGCTAGCCAACTTAAGGGGCGTCAAGATAGGCTTCGTCTTCCAGTACTTTAATCTAATAAATCGCATGACGGTTTTAGAGAACATAGAGCTTCCATTGATTCCGAGGGGAATGCCTAAAAGCGAACGCAGGCGACTTGCCATGGAAGCCCTCTTCAAGGTCGAAGGTGAAGATTGGTTTGAGAAAAGACCAAACCAGCTTTCAGGAGGGCAGCAACAGAGGGTTGCCCTGGCTAGGGCCATTGTCCACAATCCAAAGATTATAATGGCTGATGAACCTACGGGCTCCTTGGATTCCAAGACTGAAGCTGAAATCCTTGGGTTATTCAGAAAACTTAACAAGGAGGGAAAGACGATCGTCGTAGTTACCCATAACAAAAGCATCGCCTATGAGGCCGAAAGGATCGTGTATATCAAGGATGGAAAGATTGTTGATGAGGAGAGAAGGATATGAGGAAGTACAAAATGCTAAAGGCTTTCAGCCTTGGGCTTTTGGCTTCTTTTTTATTTTTATTTGCAACCTGGCTTCCTATCGGGCAAAGGGCTTTGGGAAATGGGGCCATCACGGTCATAGATTCCTACTGGGGTAGTCCGAGGAATCCAGTGAAGGCATATCCGGGGACCCAGTCCAATACCCTTACAGTCGTTTTAAGGAACGAGCTAAGCTCCAACATGACGGGTACGACGGGAACTCTTGAGTTGCCTGAAGGATTTACTAGCATATATGGAGAGTCCGGGGCGACGGCTTCTTGGAGCGGGACGGCGAGGCCTGGAGATACGTTTACGCTGACGTATCAGCTAGATATTGCGGAGGATGTAACTCAAGGAAAATATGTGGCAAGATTAACGGTCGAATATGCCCTTTCTGATGGCTCTAGGGGCTTACAAAATGGTTTAACGGTCGCCTTATATGTCGATCCAGTCCCTTCGATCAAGCTAGCGATCGTTAACAGCTTTTGGGGGGAGCCTGGAGAATCAGAGCTTGCCTTGCCTGGATCTAGGGACCTAAGCTTCACGATACAGGTCTTAAACCTGGATAACTACGACCTGACAGGGGTTGTGGCAACCTTGAGACTTCCCCCAGGTCTATACGGAAAGTATTCCGAGAATGCCATGACCGATATCCTAGGAACGCTTCCCATCGGAGGATATGGAACGGCTATATTCAGGGGCATCTATGTATCCTCCGCTATAGCTGGCATGTATAGAGCCCAAGATTCCATCCTTACAGCTTATGGCATGATTAGTATCGAATATACTTTCAACCTTGAGGGAAAGCTTGTAAGGAGTAAGTATGGCGAGGTTGCAGTTCGAATGCCCATTTATACGCATAGAACTGGAGCCTTGGTCCTTTCTGGCTTATCTTGGAGCTATGGAGGCGATCCCATAGTCCCTCTTGCTGGAGCCGAGAATATAGATTTGACGATCAGCCTCGTGAATCTTGGAGAATATGCGGCCTCAGCCTCCTCGATATATATGGAGGCTCCATCAGGCTTTAAGGTGAAAGCCCTTAGGCCGGGAAATTTGCAACCTATCGCTCCGGGAGGATCCTCCTCCATAACGGCTACCTTTGACCTATCCGATGGGCTTCAGCCAGGCGCATATAGCCTCACATTAAGGCTAGAACACATCCTTGAAACCGGAGGGAGCGGCTCCATTTCTACGCAAAGCATCAGGATCCCTGTCGAAATTTACGATGTCTCTGGCATCGATACCTCCATCGAGCTCATATCCGTCTACTGGGGCCCCTCCAATAACCCTACGGATGTCATACCAGGCGTTCAGAATGCACCCTTGACATTAGAACTGGTCAATAGAGGGGGACGTACGGCCTACGGATTGACCATGGAGTATTACTTGCCATCTGGGATGGTACCTTCCCAAAGCCAAAGAACATCCGTTTCTACGATCATGAATCCAGGTTCCATAGCTACAGCCACAATAGAGGTCGACATAGATCCAAAGGCTAAGCCTGGATTATACAACCTATCCTTCAAATTGGAGTATTGTGTTATGTATGCTGGCGTATCATTAAAGAGGCTTAAGGTCTTCTCTTCGAATGTAAAGCTGGAACAGCCTCCCACAGGCTATGGGTATTTGGAATTGGCATCCGTAGATTGGGGAGGAGGTCTGCCAGTCTATCCGGGGGATGAGAATGTAACCCTAACCTTGACCTTCGTGAATAGGGCTCCCTATACCATATCGGGTCTCCTTCTTAAAATGAAGCTCCCAGAAGGCTTCAAAGCCAAAGGAAGCACCTCGAATATTTATGCCCCTGGATCCATAGCAAGGTATGCTTCCAGAAACGTAGACCTGAAGATTTCGGTAGATAAAAACGCTCATCCAGGAACCTATGCCTTTGGGGCTTCATGCGAGTATATACTTGAAAGCGGTGGGTACGGGATAAGACTTAACGAGAGCTATGGGTTTAATGTAACCCTTAATTCCCTAGAAGGAAGCCTTGAGTTTGTCCAAAGCCTTTGGTATGGTACAAGTGCAGGTCCAGGCGATACGGGAATACAGCTCGTTATCCTCCTAAGGAACCTTGAAATTCCATCCATGATGGGTGTTGTAGGCGATGTTGAAATGCCCGAAGGATTCATAGTATCGACGACTGGAGAAGCGAAGGGACGCTTTGCAGCCGTAACGATAGCTGGATCCCTTCCCTCCCAGTCCGTGGCTTCAGGAATAATACCGCCTACGATTCCCTTCGAAGTTCAGCCAAGGGCCGCTTTTAATCTAGGCGATTTCCTATACTTCGTTGTACCGG
>JAGTQN010000061.1:3203-3345 GCA_018396395.1 Candidatus Bathyarchaeota archaeon
GCATCCATGCCTTTGATATAGTAGTTAGCTTCCTCGATCAATGGAATTCTCCCCAAAGCGTTGTTGTTAAGTGTAGCCTATATCTTCTAGGCTCCATTAAGCTGATTGATGTAGAGCCTATAGCCACCGATGTGCCCGTAGG
>JAGTQN010000061.1:3363-10384 GCA_018396395.1 Candidatus Bathyarchaeota archaeon
AGTTCGAATCGTGAACAGAGGCTCTTCGCCTGCCTACGATGTATATCTCATATTCCTTAATATGCCTCCTGGAGTCTCTTTGGAGAAACAGATATTCTACATTCCCAAGATAGATGCAGGGAATTCTATACTGGCTGAAACCAATGCCTATGGAAACCCTAATGCTCCCTACAAAGGAGCCTTGACGGCCGTTGCCATGATATCCTTCAAGGACAGTTATGGCTACAGCAGGAGATATAACGCTACGTTCTTGGTAAATGTAAAGGGAAGGATCGAATTCAAGCTTCTAGAGCTATCGGTTGTACCAACTCCAGCCTATAAGGGTGCGAGGATTACGATTTCTGGCTTATTGCTCAATATCGGAAAGGAAACGGCAAAGCATGTAAGCGTTTACCTGAAAGAATGCGAGGAGCTTAGACCTAAGCATGAATCGGGCCAGTATCTGGGCAATGTGGATCCAGATGCCCAAATGCCCTTCATACTTGAAGCCGAAGTTAGGACAGACATAGGCTCCTATACCTTATTCATCGAAGCCGACTATATGGATGAGTATGGGGGTATCTACCATCAGATTTTCGAGGCCAAGTTTGAGGTTGGTGAACCTCCAAAGCCTCCCCAGCCGTCCCTGGAGGAGGTCCTATACAGAGTAGCGCCCATAGCCATAGCCACAGCTTTCATGATCGTTATGGGCTACATGATCCTTAGATACGTGAGGCGCATGAAATTAAGAAGCTAAAGGACAATAGACGATGTTGGGTTCAAGGAAGCTTCCTTCGTACGATTCGCAGTGCATGGAAGGATTCTTATAAAGAAGTTAATATAAGGCTCTTAAGAAAAGGCAGAAGGCTTCTATCTATTCTTCCCTTTCTTTCCCTTAATCTTCCAGTCCATATCCTTTATCCAAAGGGTCCTATGAAATCTTTGAGAAAGACAATCGATTTTTATACCTGAAGGCGGCTCCTTTGGCACCATCGGAAATTTTAATGCTGGGAAAGCGAAGGAAGAAAGTAAGAGGGTGCTTAGGGCTTGAGAATCTCTGATGTCCTTAGCTTATCCCTAAGTATTCTAAGGGAGCGTAGGATTAGGGCTATTCTAACGATTTTGGGGATAATGATAGGTCCTGCAGCCCTTGTTTCAATCGTAGGGGCAACGCGAGGTTATACAAGCATTATTTCCGAACAGCTCACATCCCTTGGTCAGAATACGATAGTCCTATTTCCTGCAAAGGGTTTGGAGGTTTCCCAGACAGACATCGATAAACTGAGAAGGATACCGGGCGTAGCCTACATCACGCCTTTCTATCAAAGCATGGGGGAAGTTCGAAAGCCTGATGGCGAAGAGGTGAGGGTTCAAACCTACGCTATAGACCTTACGGTCCTTATGAAGGCCATCGGCGGCTTAGAGGTTGAGGAAGGAATTGTGCCAGCATCCAGAGCCTATACATCCTGTCTCATCGGATCTGAGCTTTCCATATCTAGCCGAAGCAATACAAAGCTTTACAAGGTTGGATCTCCCATAACCCTTCGATTACCTATTATCGAAGGCGAATCTGTAAAGATTAAGATAGCTAGTTTAAGGATATCGGGCATTCTAAAGCCCTATGGTACGATGATGATCGTAAATCCAGATCGATCGATCTTTCTACCCCTTGATTCGGGTCCTTCGGTCCTAGGTCAGAAGAAGTATACGGGCATATTCCTCGTGGCCGGAAGTCCTGATAGGGTCGAGTATATAGTAAGCAAGATACGGGAACTTTATGGAGATTACTTTGAAGTAATATCTATAAAACAGATCGCTAAGACCGTAGATAATATCATGAAAATCCTCGATGTCCTCTTATTCTCAACTTCATCCATAAGCTTTGCCGTGGCGATTACAGGAATTATGGCTACGATGTTCACATCTGTTATGGAAAGGACTAGGGAGATAGGGGTTATGAAGGCTGTCGGTTTTAAGAACTTTCAGATCCTCATCCTAATCCTTTCGGAGAGTTTGATCATGGGCCTTATTGGAGGAACGGCCGGTGTGGCGACTGGCATCCTTGGCTCCTATATTCTTACAAGGAGGGCTCTGATGATAATGGAGGGATTATCGATCGTTGCGAATCCTATCATTGCGCCAGAACTTGTAGCCACGGCCGTCTTTATGTCCATAGCCGTAGGAATAGCCGGAGGATTCCTTCCAGCCTTTAGGGCTTCAAGGCTTTCCCCAGTAGAGGCATTACGTTATGAATAGGATAGCCATAAGTACTTATGGCTTAGATTAGCCCCCTTAGAATTTCTTGGCATTATTTTTAGAAAGACTTTAGAGCTAAAGTCCCATTTATTCTTAACAAGGCGTTATTCAAAAATAGCATTTATCATATCGAAGTTTTTTATCGGGATTTTAAACTAAAGAAGAATTTCGTAAGTTTAAAAATTAGCCTAAAAAGCTCATGATTAGCTTTATTAGAACTTTTCAAAATGTAATGGCGATAAAAGTGTCCTATCCAAGACGCCTCCTCTGGTACCTTTTCGCAGGTACAAAAGGAGGGGAAACTAGGGCTGGGATAATAAAGGCCCTTAAGGAGAGGCCTTATAATGCGAATCAACTAGCAAAGGTTCTTAATCTTGATTATAAAACCGTGAAACATCATCTCAACATCCTCATGGAAAACAGGCTTATTACAGTTGAAAAGGAAGGTAGATATGGAGCAGTTTACATTCTCTCGGATTTTATGGAAGAAAATTTCCTTGAGTTCCAATTGATCTGGGAGAGAGTTAGAGTTAAGAAAAAAGAAAAATGAAAAATTTAGGCTACAATTTTCGTATTACCAGCCTTGTACCGTTGGAGCGACCTTTCATCCAACTCAACCCCAAGGCCTGGCTTTTGGGGTACCCTTGCCATTCCTTTCTCGATGTATATTGGCTCCTCGAAGAGATCGTCGACACGACAGAATTCACCAAAGATATCGCTCGTAAGGGTTGCGTTCTTTGTGGCGGCGCATGCATGGAGATAGCTAGCCTCTAAAATACCAAGGTCATTCCCAGAGCCATGCCAGACAGGTATTCCTGCAAGTTCGGCCATTGCAGCGTTCTTTTTAAACTCGTACATAGTCCCCCCAGTATTGATAATGTCGCAGGCTCCTTTCCTGACAGCATTGATGATATCAGTTCCAGATATATGGAGGGCTAGAGGAATGTCTATCTTCTGCCTCAAAAGGACATACCAGTCTAGGTTTGCCTTTGGAACAGGATCTTCGAGGCATACGATGTTATAGCCTTCCAGCTTCCTTGCCAATTTTATCGTAACCGAAGGATAACGAAAGCCCGTATTCGGATCGAGGACGATAGCCATCTCAGGACCTACAGCCTTCTGAATGGCATCAACTGTCTCGACAACCTGGCCATAAGCTTTCAGTTTTATGACATTATAGCCCTTATCGGCAGCCATCTTTGCTATCGATGCTACCTTCTCTGGATTATTCTCCCCATGATACGGGGACCAAGCAGATACGGGGACTTCTTTCCTGTAGGCACCTCCGAGAAGCTTATAAACTGGCATCCCTAAAGCCTTTCCTACGATGTCAAGGATAGCCTGCTCAAAAAGATGATCTAAGCCATAGGGCATACCGAGCTCTTGGAAATTCATCTCAAATGGATCCCTTCCTATAAGGATCTGGGAAGCCCTCTGGACATTCTCCTCTGAGATGCCCCTATAGCTTTCCCCGATGCCTACGATCCCCTCATCCGTATGGACCTTTATGATGATCTTCGGTATCGATGCTAAGGAGTTCTCGCCCCTGTTAAGGACATCCATCGAAGATACGAAGGGAACCTTTACAGGCGAAAATTCGACTTTATTAATTCTCAAAGGATCCTCACCATTATGAAGGCGATGTTCGTATCGGATATAAGGTTAGCGGTTAAGGAATGGGCTCTACGAGAAGTCTATAGGCTATAGTCAATGTCAGCTCTTCCCTCGCTAGCATTGACTATGTTATACCCCGCTGCCTTCCTGAGCCTATTCGATATGGCGAGACCTATGTCCTCCTCCTCTATTCCCTCAGCGATGATGAGCCTTACGCCTAGCTGATCGAATTCCCGGAGGATTTTGAAAAGATTTTTGGCTATGCTTCTAGGCTCAGACCTGCTTCCTACCACCTTTACGATTCCAATATCATAGCTTCCGGCGGTTTCATGGGTTGCCATGATACCTATTCCTTGACCTCCATACTTTAAGGCAAGCTCCCGGATCTTTCTAACTATATCCTCAACCCTTCCCTCCACAAGAATCATAGGAGCTCTAGGGGCATAATGCCTATACTTCATCCCTGGAGCCTTCGCGAGATCCGTAGGAACCTTCGCAAAGGCTACAGGATGTACCTCCACATCTTTTACAATCTTCCTCAAATCCTCCAGGGTAACGCCTCCGGGTCTAAGGATTCTGTATGGCTTCTTTGTCATGTCGAGGATTGTGGATTCAACCCCAACGGCCGTAGGACCCCCGTCAAGGACCATCTCTATACGCCCATCCAAGTCTTGAAGAACATGCTCGGCCGTCGTTGGGCTTGGGCGTCCAGATAGGTTTGCACTGGGAGCTGCAATGGGCTTTGAGGCCGCTATTAGGGCAAGGGCTATCTTATTCGCAGGCATTCTTATCGTAATTTCATCGAGGCCTCCAAGCCTTGGAATATCCTTTGCCTTCTTCAAAAGAAGTGTTAGGGGTCCTGGCCAGAAGGCATCCATCAGCTTCTCTGCATCCGATGGAACCTCCCTTGCAAGTCGATAAGCATCCTCCTTACTGGCTATATGGGTTATGACAGGATTGTCAGGGGGTCTGTTTTTCGCCTCGTATATCCTTAGGACGGCTTTGAGGTCTAGGGCATTGGCTCCCAATCCATAGACTGTTTCGGTTGGAAAGGCTACGAGGCCCCCGGCTTCTATGACCTTTGCGGCCTCCCTAATTTTTTCTTCCTCTGGATTCTTTGGATCCACCTTAAGGACGATGGTCCTCAAGCCTTTTCATGCATCCTTCGATTTCCTGAGTTTTAAGGATTCTTCCGATAAAACCTTGGGCCCCCTATTTCTAGTGAAGCTTTTAATTCCGATAAGCCTATTCAAGCTTCGATGGGCTATGGTTAGAATGAGATTCGCCGTAATCCTTCCAGGCGGAGCCTACAAGACAGAAAACCTAATCCTTAGCAAGCAATTAGGCTGTACGGATGTTATAGGGCATGGGCCATCGCTTATACAGGGCTCTGAGGTCTGGGAGCACGGAGACCTTCTCCAGCTTAAAAGGCATGTGGAAAGCCATGGGCTCAGGCTTGAGGTCCTAGAAGACGGACCTAGGATCGAAAAGATCATATACAATCTTCCAGGCCGCGAAGAGCAGCTCGAAAGCTTCTGCAAGTCCCTCGAGAACCTTGGGAAGGCTGGCATAAAGGTCATAAAGCCCCAGCATATGCCACCGGTTCCCAATGCCATTTGGAGGACAGAGACCGATAAGCTGACGAGGGGAGGGGCTACATCAACGGCCTTCGACTATGAATTGGTAAAGAATGTTGCCCCAACATCGAAGTTTGGGACTTATCAGGAGGAAGACATATGGAAGAATATGGCTTACTTCTTAGAGAACGTTGTTCCGACGGCTGAGGATGCTGGAGTTGTCATTACCTTCCATCCGGACGATCCACCCATATCGCCCATTCAGGGTTTTCCTAGAATCCTGAGAAGCGTTGAAGCCTTCGATCGCCTCTTAAGCCTAGTCCGTAGTGATTATGTAGGCATATGCTTCTGTCAGGGATGCTTTGCCGAGATGGGAGTCGATGTTCCTGCTGCCATACGCCACTTTGGCGCGAAAGGAAAGATCTTCTTTGCCCACTTCAGGAATGTCAAAGGAACTGTTCATTCGCCAGGGGGCTTTCAGGAGATCTTTCATGACGATCCATCTGGACAGGTTGATATGTATGAAGCCATGAAGGCCTATTACGAAGTAGGTTTCCAAGGTCCGATGAGGCCAGATCATGCGCCAAAAATGCAATACGATGAGATTCTTGGAGGGCATTCGGGCTACTATTTGCTTGGAAAGGTCTTCGCCATAGGATATATGGTTGGCCTTGCCCAGGCCATTGAGAAGCAAGGATTAGGTTCTTCTAAGGCTTCTTAGTCATAAGGCTTCAAAATCAATCTTTTTATTTTTCGTTTTAAATGTTAAAATTCAATCGAAGGGAGATTATTTGACATTCAAGGATATCCGTAGCTTTCAGTAACCATTAATATCTCTAATGAGTTCAGAAAAGTATAACCAAGAATCTGGCATAGTATTCTTTAATCATCCTCTTCTATTGTTTCTGTTTCGTTATTTCTTGTCCATTTTTTCATTTTGTTTTATTTATGAAAGTAAAAAGACTACTTATCATTCAACAAACTAAGAATGATAATCAAAATACTATTTCTATTTTACCATCAGATCAAAGATGTAGCGGGCCCGAGGGGAATCGAACCCCTGACCACTCCCCGGACGCTCAAGGAGACATCCAACAGGTTAAGAGCCTGCCGCTCTACCTTGCTGAGCTTCCCTGGCATAAGCCATACGGGCCCACGGGCCCAAAGCATTGATAATACGGTTTGCTTATAAACATTGTCTGCCTTTCGATGGTAGACTGAGCCATAAAGAGGTCTTCAAAATTGACCCTTTGCATCCAGGTTCCTAAGAAAAAGGGTCAGGATGCCATAACATTACTTAGGAGAATGAAAATAATAGATACATCATACCAGATCCTTAGGAAGGGCGAATTCCTCTGCATTCCGATTCTTAGGAATCCTTCTTCCGAGGAGCTTGACACCTGCATTGGAAAGGATTGGAAAATCTTTGAAGCCTCCTTTCCAAAGGCTTCCAAAAGGCCAAGATGCCTTAGGGATGCCCTAGCCCCATCCCTTCCGAAGGAAGCCCTATCTAGGCTTCCCAAAAGCCTCGACATCATTGGAGATATAGCCATCTTGAGGCTTCCTGAGAGCCTTTGGGAATTCAGGAATTCCAT
>JAGTQN010000062.1:0-5655 GCA_018396395.1 Candidatus Bathyarchaeota archaeon
TCGACCTTTCCTTTCCTTTCCTTTACTTCCCTTGTATATGCCATAAGCCCTTCAGCCATTTATCCGCATGGCTTGAAGCCTGGAAAGGCTACTATAGGCTCGTAAGGCATCATAGGGCTTTAAGGAAGGCTTTATGCTAACCCTAGGGATCAGAGCCTTTCCATGCTAAGCCTCGTAAAGGATGCGGTGTTGAAGGCTTAAGGTTATGGCATCGATAAATGCTTTAGAAGCCATATCTGCCAATTTAGATAGTTTGGGCATTGAATTTAAGAGCTAGAGGAATCCTCTAAAAAATGATGGGCTGAGGATGGTGGATTCCAGAAGATGGACGAAAAGGGTCTTCACAGCATTGTCCTCATAAAGCAGGTTCCAGATATTGAAAAAGTCCGGTTTGACCATGAGAAAGGAAGGATAGATCGAAGTTCTGCAGAGGCTACTACAAATCCCTTCGACTTAAATGCCTTGGAATTAGCCGTGCAAGTGAAGGAGAAGGTTGGGGGCATCGTCACAGCCCTTAGTATGGGTCCTCCTCAAGCGGAATCGACTTTAAGGGATGCCCTCGCAAGGGGAGCTGATAGAGGAATCCTACTGACGGATCAGAGGTTTGCTGGTGCCGACACCTTGGCTACATCCTATACCCTCGCCATTGCTATCAAAAAGCTCGGCCACTTTGACCTTATCGTATGTGGAGAGAAAACAGTTGATGGGGATACGGCCCAAGTAGGTCCAGAAGTTGCGGAGCATTTGGGTATTCCACATGTCGCCTATGTCTCCGAAGTAAAGAATGTTACGAGAGAGGGTATCATCGTAAATTCGAGGATGGGAAGGAGCTATTATACCTTCTTTCTTAGGTTTCCGGGACTGATAACAGTAACCAAGGATGTAAATGTTCCAAGACTTCCTACCCTTAGAGATATGATGAAAGCTAGGAGAGCCCAGATTCCTGTATGGACGTCTGATGACCTGGTAGATATAGCCCAAAAGGAAAGGTTCGGGATATCGGGATCTCCCACCCAAGTCGTTCGGGTCTTCACACCATCTACGGAGGGAAGGATCGGGAAGGTAATCCAAGGAGATGCCGAAAATATAGCGAAGGAGCTTTTCATCGTTCTAAGGCAATTGGGAATCCTCGGGTGATATCTATGGAAGAGGGTGGTGTTATGGTCTTCGCTGAACAAGAAGATGGGATGGTTCACCCGATTACGTACGAGCTTCTTGGAAAGGGTAGGGAACTGGCTGAAAAGCTTGGGAAAGACCTTTCCAGCGTTTTACTTGGATATAATATCGAAAAAGAAGCCCTGGAGCTCATCTACCATGGAGCTGATACAGTTTTCCTATACGATCATCCTTCATTGAAGGATTTCGATGTCATCCGCTACAAGCAAAACATCGTAAGCCTTTTAAAAGAAGAAAAGGCGGATATATTCCTCCTTGGAGCGACTCCCATAGGTCGAAGCCTAGGACCTAGGGTTGCCGCTGCCATGGAAACAGGGCTAACGGCTGATTGTATAGAGCTTGACATCGACGGGGCGGACGGGAGTTTGGTCCAAATAAGGCCTGCCTTTAGCGGGAACATCATAGCCAGAATAAAGACAAGGACAAAGCCCCAGATGGCAACTGTCAGATATAAGGTGATGAAAAGGTCCCATAGGGATACCATGCGTAAAGGTCGGATCGTGAGGAGGGAGGTGAAGGAAGTCAGTGAAACGGGTATTCACCTATTAAAAAAGGAGCCCCTGAAGGGCGTTGATATAAGTGAAGCCGAAGTCATCGTCTCTGGAGGAAGGGGTTTAAGGAAGCCAGAAGACTTCAAGCTCCTTGAAGAACTTTCTAGACTTTTGGGAGGTACTGTAGGATCCAGTAGGCCCCTTGTGGATGAAGGTTGGATAGGCAGGGAGCATCAAGTTGGGTTCAGCGGTAACACGGTTAAA
Source organism: Candidatus Bathyarchaeota archaeon (assembly GCA_018396395.1). Lineage (GTDB taxonomy): Archaea > Thermoproteota > CALKCG01 > B24 > JAGTQN01 > JAGTQN01. The sequence goes on from JAGTQN010000062.1 coordinate 1,932, forward strand.
CCAAAGGTCTACATCGCATGCGGCATCTCGGGGTCCCCCCAACATCTTTTTGGGATGAGGGACTCGGAAGTCATCATAGCCATCAACAAGGATCCCTCGGCCCCCATTTTCAAGTTTTCGGATTACTGCATCATTGGAGACCTATACGAGGTTTTACCAGCCTTAATTCGAGAGATAAAGAAAAGTGTAGGTGAATAATATGGATAGAGATGAAAGGCCTGAGGATATCGTAAAGGCTCTTAAATCGATCGTTGGAAGCCAATGGGTATTGACAGAAGAGACGGCCATAGAGGGCTATTTGAGGGATGAGACTCCTGAAGCCATAAGGCCCCATCCTGCCCCATGGGTCGTCCTTGTAAAGCCCTCCAAGGTCCAAGAAGTTTCAGAAATCCTAAGATTAGCCAATAGTAGGAAGATACCCGTTTTTCCCTTAGGAGGAAGGACAGGTTTAGCAGGGGCAGCTATTCCTGTCAAGCCTGGCATAGCGATTTCATTGGAAAGGATGAACCGGATCGAAGTAGACCTAGAGAACATGATGGCCGTTGCTGAGGCTGGAGCCACCTTGGGGGACCTGATAAAGGCTGCAGAGGAAGGGGGGCTCTCCTTCCCCTTGCATCCAGGAGATGAGGGGGCCCAAATTGGAGGTCTTATTGCGACCAATGCCGGAGGAGTGAGGGCTGTAAAGCATGGTATAATGAGGAACTTTGTCAAAGGTCTGGAGGTCGTTCTACCAACGGGCGATGTTTTAAACCTAGGTGGAAAGCTTATAAAGAATAATATGGGCTACAGTCTTCTCAATCTCTTCATAGGAAGCGAAGGGACTTTAGGGGTCATAACGAAGGCTGTCATAAAACTTCTTCCTAAGGCACGATATACGGTAACCCTTGTCATACCCTTTGAGAAACGACGGGATGCCCTCCAATCAGCCCAATTAATAATGCGCACAGGAATAATCCCTCTGGCCCTAGAGTATATGGAATGGGAGGAGATCGAGAGGACTTCAAGGCATCTCGGGGAAGCTTGGCCTGCCAAGGGAAAGGCTCAGCTCCTTATAATCCTGAGCGAGTTTACGGAGGAGGGGCTATTACAAGGATGCGAAGAAATCTCAAAGATATGCGAGGATAACCATGCCCTTGAGACCCTGATAGCCGAAAGAAAAGAAGAGCAGGATCGAATCCTTAGGATAAGGAGCAATCTTTACACAGCCATAAAGCCCTATGTTTATGACATCCTCGATGTGACCGTCCCTCCCGGAAGGATTAGAGACCTAATGGACAAGGTCGATGCCATTGCCGAGAAATATGGTACACGCATACCCATCTATGGCCATATTGGTGATGGAAATCTCCATGCCCATATATGGAAGGAGGAAGGTCGGGGGCTCGAATTTGCCAATAAGGTCAAGAAAGAAATCTATGAGGCCTCTAGAAGCCTCGGAGGAGTCCTAACAGGGGAGCATGGAATAGGAAAGGTAAGAATCCAAGAAGCCCATCTTGCTTTGGGAGAGAAGGAAATCGAGCTCATCAGGGCTATAAAGGGTGTATTCGATCCTAATGGGATTATGAATCCTGGAACTATAGCTGGTTAAGGAAGCTATTTCTTCTCTTTTCTTCACTTTTCTTTTCTTGCCTTTTCTTGCCTTTTCTTACCTTTTCTTACCTTTTTCCCTCTCTTCTTTTTTATTTCCGAAGCCCGCCCGAATTTTTAACCTATTCCATGGATGGGGAAGATAACTTCCTTTATCCTTTTCACCGTTGCTTTAACGGCTTCGAAGGAGGATGGAGATTCCTCAGGCTGATAGGCATCGAAGATTTTCGAATACCTTTCCCTATCTTGAGGCTCAACCTCAGATATCGTAACGAACATTATCGCCCAGCATCTAGCCACGCTGGGAGGATCGTAGCCTCCACCTCCAAGGATTACAAGCCTTCCATCCGATAGCTCATGGGAAAGGGCATGGATCTTTGAGGCTATCGTCTCATAGGCTTTCGTCGTCAGTGCGAGGCCTACGAGGGGATCTCCATAATGGGCATCCACGCCAAACTGTTGGATGATGATTTCTGGTTGAAAGGCCCGAAGTAAAGGTACTGCCACCTGGTCGAAGGCATAAAGAAAGGCTTCATCACCAGTTCCAAAGGGAAGGGGTATGTTGATTGTGTAGCCTTTTCCCCCATCATCTCCAATTTCATCCACGCTTCCTGTACCTGGATAAAAGAAATCGCCATACCTATGGAAGTCGATTTTCAGAATGGGCTCCCTATAAAGCATGAGCTGTGTTCCGTCGCCATGGTGTCCGTCTATGTCCAAGATGGCAATGCGCTTGATCCCATAATCTCGCTGAATATGGCGAACTGCAATGACGATATCGTTGAAGACGCAGAAGCCAGCAGCAGTCCGAGGCTTGGCATGGTGAAGGCCGCCTCCCGGATTGAAGGCATGGGCGACCTCCCCACGCATCACAAGATCGGAGGCGTATATCGTGCCTCCAACAACGGAGATGGCTCCATCGTAGATGCCTAGGCTGACTGGCGTATCAGGAAATTCTAGATATCCTAATCCAAGGCGGCTCATACGCTTGACAAAGCTCACGTATTCTTCCTTGTGGGCGAGGAGAAGATCTTCTTCACGGGCGGGCCTAGGTTCAAAAAGCTTAGCCTTTCCATTGAAGGCACCGAGGGACTTGAGGAGGTCTAGCGTAAGCCTTTCCCTTATCGGTTGAAAGGGATGATTTGGTCCGAACTGATATTTCTGGTAATCGTCATGATATACGAAGGCTGTTACTCCAGGCATATCGTATCTTATTCCTTCTCTTTCTTTCTTTTTTCTTAAAGATTTTTTAGGCTTTAGTGAATAGAAAAAATAAAAGAAAATAAAAGAAAAGAAAAGAAAGAAAGCCCTTTTCGGATTTTTGGCTGTTTTGCTAAAGGTTTGCCTCCCAAGGGATTTGGACAGGGCCTTCGATGAAGGGATATTTTCTCAATGCCTCTTCATTTAGCTCTATTCCAAGACCTGGCTTTTTTGGAACCTCTAAATAGCCCTTCTTTGGCTCAAGGGGCTCTTGAACGATCTCTGTCCTAAAGGCAGGGCAGCTCCAGTGCCAAGTCCTTTGCATCTCAAGGATCAAATGGTTCGGGATTGAGGCCACGAGGTGGAGGTTTGCCGCCGTCGTTATGGCATTGTGCCAGTTATGGGGGCAACAGAAGATTCCTTGAAGGCTTGCAAGATAGGCGATTCTCTTGGCTTCCGATATGCCCACTACGTTACAGTCTGGTTGGACTATGTCGTATGCTCGCCGGTCGATCCAAGGCTTGAACTCCATGGCACTTCCCCGCCCCTCCCCACCCGTTATGGGAATATCCGGAAGGGCCCTTCGGATCTCCAAATAGCCCTCAAGGTTTTCACCTCGAATGGGCTCCTCGAACCAATAGGGCTCATACCTCTCGAATTGTTTAGCCATTCTTATGGCTTCAGAGGGGCTCCTGAAGCGCATGTTACCCTCGATGAGGAGATCCATCTCGTATCCAACGGCTTCCCTAACTGCCTTTATGGCTTCTATGAATCGTCTATCAGGTCCTATTCTGAACTTGAAAGCAGTGAAGCCTTGTTCTAGATAACCCATGGCCTCCTTTACGAGGATTTCAGGCTTCTTTACAAATTCCCAATTAATGCCACCACTGGCATAGACCCTGACCCTTTCCGTATGGCGTCCTCCTAGGAGCTGGCT
>JAGTQN010000062.1:5662-6209 GCA_018396395.1 Candidatus Bathyarchaeota archaeon
TTTCCAGTAGCCTTTCCCATGATGTCCCAGCAGGCGATGTTCAAACCGGCCACTGCAAGCCTTTCAACCCGGCTTCCGTACATCCATGGAACTGCAAAAAGGTCCACATCGAAGGGATCCTTTCCTATAAAGGAGGGCTTTAAGGACTCTATGGCGTTCCTGAGGGGAATGGCTCCTCCATAGGGGCTTGGCTCACCATAGCCCATGATTCCATCGTCCGTATAGACTTTAATGATGACGGCATCCGCTTTTACCCCCTTCCAACCTGGTTGACCTGGAAGGCCTCCAAGCTTCCATGTGGCTTCCTCAGGTATGGGACATGAAAGAAGGATCGGTTCAATATCTTTTATTATCATGGCAACATCAGATGTTGCTTATTGGAAAAATTACTTTAAAGTTTTCGGATTTGGAAGCTTACGACTTTTATGCGAAATTCAAATTTTTGCCCTAGATTTCATCAATCCTAAGCCAAATTATCTGAAAGCTTCTTCAGGACTTCATCAAGGACATCTTTTAGGGCCTCCACAGGTTCATCGATTCCTCGTCC
>JAGTQN010000062.1:6288-9916 GCA_018396395.1 Candidatus Bathyarchaeota archaeon
AGGGCGTGGCGATCCATTCTAAAGGGCAAAAGATTCCTTAGCCCGATGGCTTTCATGGCATCAGCCAAGTCCCTATTCCTTACTTTCTTACCCTTTGGACTTCCCGTTGCCCTCAAAATGGCCAAGGAGAAAAGAAAGTTGACGAGGGCATCGCCAAAGCTGGATAAGCCTTTATCGGATACTATCTTCCTTAAGTTTTCCTTAAGGCTTTCGCTCATCATATGCCTTCTGAAAAGCATCCATAAAGGCTTGGGCATCAGCCTTGAGTCTCTCGGCGGCTTTCACAAGGGCTTGGAGGGGATTCTTTTCCTCCTTCATTCTTACTTGGAGAATGGCCTTCTTCTCGAGGGGATGGGGAATCGCATAGCCCGCCAAATATACCTCTTCATCCTTCAGAAGGGAGTCTTGGAGGGCATTGCAGAAAGTATGCCCCTCACCCTCGATCTCAAGCTCAAGGAAGCCACCCTCCTGCTTCAAGATCTTAAGCTTCATCCTCAAACTCGCCTCCTACTTAGAAGCCTAACCCGCAATCGATCATAATCTATATCGCTCCTACCATAGAAAATCGAAAACTTACGCTTTTCTACGTTTCCACAGTTCTTGCATTGCATAAAGGCACCCTCCCTCTTCAGGTTTGAGCCGCATTGGGAGCAGTAAGAAAGGAGGGCTCCTAGCTCCATGCCTTGGGTTGAGAGATGATAAAATCCATTCTTCATACCTATGATCTGAGCCAAGACGATATCCCTTGGTTTATAGGCTTCGTAAAGGCTTTTGAGATACCGCACACCAATCGTCTTTAGGTGGATAACTCCTGTGAAGGGGATGTTGAAAAACCTTCCAGATCCTCTAATAATTTGAGTCGTCACATGTTTCTCACTAGTGGAAATCACTTCACAGATAGCCAAATCGCCAACCTTTGGCATCAAAACTTTTCTTGATAGGGGCTTGATATTTATGACTCGGCTTTTAAGATCGAGGTATGTAAGGCCTGCAAAGCTCGAAAAAACGGTCCCGTCGATCTCGAAGGCACCATGCCCAGGCGAGAACTCTTCCACAACGCCGAGTCTATCTCCAGGAAGGACAAGCCTTTCGCTTTTTTCCTTCATCGAAACCAAAGTTCACGACATCCTTTCATCTAACCTAATAAAGGTCTTTCTGAATTATCACAGAGCTCCATTTAAACCATTTACTCCCTCGAGCTTAAAGTATCCATTATAATACGCTACGCTAAACTAAACTACATGATCCTTAGCCCTTATTCATGGAGCGATTCTATCGAAGACTTTTCGCACTCTATGCGATAGAGGTTCACGTCCACGTAATAGACCCGCCTACTATGGAAGGAAAAGGTCTTGGAAATGCGTATTTTCGTTTTAAAGATTCCCGTGATGCGGGCACCCTTTCTCTTAACGAATTCACGAACATAGGCGTCCGTCGCGCTCTTATGAAGGGAGTAAACTACCCTCGCAATTTCCATAGCCTTTCCAAGAAAACGCACATCAGCACCCCTTTTCCTCGTGCCATAAGGTGGATTCTGAAGGACCGTATCGCATGATCCCTTTAGGGTCTCGATGTCTGCTAATACAAAATCGACAATCGCCTTAACGCCTAGCCTCTCGGCGTTCGCCTTGGCGACTTTGATGGCCTCCGGATCCAGGTCAACGCCTACGACATAGGCTGCTCCGAGGATTGCAGCTCCTATGGCTAAGCGACCGCTTCCACACCCAAGATCTACGATGAACTTTCCGATGATGTCGTTGAATGTATAGGCTGCTAGGCTTAGGATTCGGGCAGCTAAGTCTTCCGGTATAGTATACTGCTCCAAATGTAACTTTGGCGAGGGGAATGGGGCTAAAGAGCCAAGCAATCTTTCAAGGACCCTTCTCTTCATGAGCTTCCTTGACATACTCATCCCAGGTCTTATCTCCTAGGAGGATGAGGGTTTCCTCGGGTGTCAAAATGGGTTTTTTGAAGTAATCTGGAGTCTCTAATGCAATCCTCGGACATGCTGTGTTCACGAAGGCGTTTATTTCCCTGAAGTCCATAAGGATGTTGGGGGAAAGGATGTTCACGCTTATCCTGAAAACCCTAAAACCCTTCGCCATAAGCCTTCTTCGCAGATCCTCGGCAACCGTCATGTTCATCTGCCCAGGCTCTAATCCTATCAATATGCCAAAGCTCTTTGCCTTCTTAGCCTCGATTATCTGGGCATAACGCTTCATGAGGAGCCTTCTTTTGAGGGAGTCCATACATCTAACTTCGAGGCTTGTTGGGTCGGCCGCGATGACAGGCTTGGAAGTCCTAAGGGCTGCCCCTAGGGGATGGAAGGTTCCGCCCCCGATATAGAGGAAGGCGTCCACATGGGCTTCTATGGAATCCATGGTAGAATAGTCACATCCAAGGACCTGTCCAGGATAAACAAGCCTTCCTTTTGGACATCCGATAAGGACCTTTTTCCCCTCTTTGGAAAAAAATTCAGTCGCCTCCGCAAGCCTATGTATGTGTTGAACAGTTGTTATCAAACCAATTTTTTCGAAATTCCTCAAGAAGGGGGAAACCTTCTCCAAAAGGGGTGCAATGGAAGCTGAGGATCTTGCCTCTATATAAAGGACATTTTCATCCCCTACTCCGGGAATCATGGCATGGCCAAGGTGAACTATAAGGTCAGCCCTTATCCGAAATCTTTCAGAAAGGGCAATGTTGCAAGCTCCAAAACAAGGATTGGCAGAAACGTAGGTTTCTATGGCAAATTCCTCTTCGACTAGTCTGGCTAGGCGTAATGCTTGATCCCTCAAGCCCTCCGGGGCTTGGAAAAGGACTCTGCGGCATCCCCTCCTCCTAATTTCTGAAAGGATCCTTTCCTCTTCTAAGATGAAGCTTCCATCCTTTGAGCCATTGATCAAGGAAAACTCCCAGAAGACCAGCCTAGTCCTTCTTGGAACCAGAATTTTTTAATGCCCTCACATCCACCCTTGTAGGTAAGGGAATCTTACTCGCTCCCCTTCTAAAGGCCTCCTTAACGATGGGGATGGCATTTTCTCCCACTCGAATGATGATGATATTCTGCCCCGCTTTTACCCTAGCAGCCGTTCCTATGGGGACACCAAAGGCCCTCTTCATTCCTTGGGATAACCTATCGGCTCCAGCCTGTGTAGCCACCTTATGCTCCCTAAGGACATGATGGGGGTAAACAGCAACCCTTAAGTAATATCCCTTTTCCCCCAAGGCATCCTGAACAACCTTGTTGGTGGCAACTCGAGCAGCCTCAAGGGCATTATGCCTTATCTGACCATCACCCATGGAAACGAGGGCTAGTTCGTATTCCCAAGGCCCATTGGGATCCCCCATGGTAAACTTGCTTACCCTTGGAGGAGGAACTCCATGGATGAACTCGGGACGGGTATATGGATGCTTATCCGTTTGGCGATAGTTTCTACCCTTCATATTCGGACCACTTCTTAAAGGAGGGGATGTATAAAAACATCCCGTTCTCCTTTTTCTTCTTTCATCGGCTTTCCATTTAGGGCTTTATTATATTGCCTTTATTCCCAATTTTTCTTTTTTCTTTTTTCCTATTCTTCAGCCGCGAAAATCCCTTCAGCCATGCGGATGCATGGCTTAAAGCCTG
>JAGTQN010000063.1:0-455 GCA_018396395.1 Candidatus Bathyarchaeota archaeon
ATGTGAAGATAGGCTTTCCCTAGATATCTTTGAAGGGAGCCATATGTTCAGTGGAAGGTATTCCTTGGACTGGCTGGACAGATGGCTTAAGGAAGGCTAGGGCCTTGAGTCCCAAGGAGAGGTTCTTAGAGACAGCCCTCTTCGGGAAACCCGATAGGGTTCCCCTTGCCGTAGGCGACATAAGACCCCTAACGCTGGAAAGATGGCGAAGGGAAGGCCTTCCCAAAGAAAAGTCGGTCGTGGAATACTTTCGCCTCGATCTTTGCGGTTTAAAGGCAAGGGGCTTCACCTCTTATCCTTCCCAAGGATTTCCCTGGGAACCCAGTCCCTCGGCTCTAAACCTAGGCCCCCTTCCACCCTTCGAATACAGGCTTCTATGGGAGGATGAACGCTATAGGGTCTGGGTCGACAGCCTAGGCATCGTCCAGAAGGGCTTCCAAGAGGATTGGAGACAT
>JAGTQN010000063.1:487-6833 GCA_018396395.1 Candidatus Bathyarchaeota archaeon
CGACAGCCTAGGCATCGTCCAGAAGGGCTTCCAAGAGGATTGGAGACATGGATGGAGCGGTTTCGCTACTAGGGTCTTCATGGAATTTCCAGTTAAGGATAGAGAGGACTTCGAAAAAGTGAAACTAAGATACGATGCGAAGGATTCTAGGAGGTATCCCAAGGGCTGGCAAGAACTAGTGAAAACCTTAAGGATGCATGAAGGTCCCTTGTGCCTAAACTTAGAAGGGCCATTCTGGTGGACAAGGAATCTCATGGGCTTGAATAGCCTCCTCCTGAATGCCTACAAGAAAAGGGAGTTCTTAAAGGAAGTTTTTGATTTCTATACAGAGTTTCACTTGAAAGTCCTCCTGAAGGCTTTGGAAGAGGTTGAGGTTGATTATGCAGTACTGTCCGAGGATGTGGCTTACAAAAAGGGTCCTATGATGTCCCCTTGGATGGTTGAAGAATTCCTTTCACCAGCTTATAGGGATATTACAGCCTTCTTGAAGGACCATGGTGTTAAGGTCGTTTTCATAGACAGCGATGGGAATGTGGAACCCCTCATTTCCCTATGGCTTAGGGATGGTATCGATGGCATTACCCCTTGTGAAATAGCTTCAGGGCTCAACCTTTTGGCGTTGAGGAGGCGCTATCCGAGGCTTGTCATGATGGGAGGGCTGGATAAAAGGGAGCTGGCAAAGGGCAAAGGAGCCATAGAGGCCGAGGTCCTTTCGAAGGTTCCATCCCTAATAAGGCTTGGGGGATATTTTCCTGGGGTCGATCATGCCGTTCCTCCCGATGTTTCCTTTGAAAACTTTGGATACTTCATAAGGATTTTGAAAAAAGTCTGTGGCTGGGAACAATAGCCTTCTTCCGAGGGCATAACTATCAAAGGCCTCATATCCCTTCTAAGCCTTCCTAGATCGCCATCCTTAGTCTTAGGGGTTTCTCAGGAACTTCCTCCTCAGACTTTTAAGGGTTCCCGAAACCCCTAGGCAATGAAGGGCTACAGGCCTTCCGGAGATCTCCATTAGGGCGGTAAGGGCGGCCCTCACTTCCATGAGGCTGGACCTTTCGCATCTGAGGATGCCTAAGAGATTCTTTTCGTCAAACTCTATGGGCTGGAGGTCTGCCTTCGCTACGCCATGTTCCCCGTAAAGCCTAAGGAGTTCATTCCTGATCTCCTCCATCACTTCCCTCGATGTAAAGGTCCCTTCTCCAAGGATCCTGAAGGCTATATACCTCCTCTTAACGCGTTTGGGATACATGGACATAGCCACCGAAGCCAAAGTGATGGGAATTGAAATTGAAATTGAAATGGAAGATAAAGATGGGGACCTAAAAGGAAAAGGGTGATGGAAAGGGCTCTTCCGGATCCCTTTCGGCCTTTACTGTTTCGATGAGGGTCGCGGGATTCCTAGAAAGGCCCTTCAAACCCTCTTCTAGGCTTAGCCCCGCGATATAGAAGAAGGAAGCCATATCGAAGGGGGACCTCATCTCAAGGGGTTCTTTTGCTCCGCTTGAAAGGATTGTAGGAACCTTGAGCTTTTGAAGCCAAGCAAGACCCCTCATGAGATGGGATAACTTCCTGATCCTCTCTAGGCCCCTTTTCATAAGGAGGGGCGAAAGGTTAAGCTCGAAAAATTTTTGGGAGCCAACCAAGGGCTTGAAATCCCTTTCTCTAAGACCTAGGGAAGATCCAGAATCGATGAAAAGAATGTTAACCGGGCTTTTGGCCGCGGCGATAATGTCCTTTCCTGTGAGGCATTCTGCAGCCACAAGGTCGAAGGACCCTTTTGCCCATTTGACCTCGGCGGAAAAGCCTTTAGAAAGAGTTGGACTAAGATCCAACCTTGTCAGAACTTGGATCCCCATTGCCTCCGCCTCGCTCACGATGCCTTTTAGAGTCCTTAGTCTCGATTTTTCCCTGACAGTGAGACCTAGGGCTTTGAATCCAAACTCCCTTGCCCTAAATACCATTTCCCTCCAGTTCTTCTCGTTTGGGAAAATATGGAGGTCGAAAAAGCACCTCTTCATCTTCACCCCAGAAGCCCCACTCGCTCACAGGTCTTTCTTAAGCTATCGACTACGTCTTGCCCTGGCTTCGCTTCAAGGGCGAACTTAATCCTTACATGGATGGGGTCTGATGTTTCGAGCTTAAGCCTTCCTAGAAAGGCTTCCTGTTTATCGAACCTTAAGTAGAGGCTCCCGTCAGACCCTACATGGCGATGGAATGCCATGGCCAAAGCCCTCTTTTCTCCCTTTCCTAGCCTTTTGGCGATGTTTTCTAGGATCTGATTTCCTTGGTCCTCCCCAGAAAACTCAAACTCTAAAACCGTTATGGGATTTCCGAAATGGCCCTCCAATCTGCGGGTTTTTGGCTGAACCCCTCCTTGGAGAGATGTTGGTACAAGATTTTTAACGGCTTCTAAGACATTTGTTTCATCCTCCGTAGCATGGGCATAAGCCACGATCCTTATCTGAAGAAGCCTTATCAAGTCCGTAGAATCCATGGTACAGGCCTCGAAGTATAAATTGGATAAAACCTTTCCCCGCTTCCTCCCTTCCATTCCTTTTCTTTTTTCAGCTAATCGGAGACTATCTTTGCTGGCGAGTCAAAGAAGGAAGCCTAGGCACCTCCTACTACGGAAATCCTACCTCAGGACGGCCAATCTTCCAAACCTGCCAACGTTCAGTTGGATCTCTCCTCGGAAGGATGTAACGTAACCATTTTCTATTTTCACTACATTTCCTACCTTCACGGCATCGATGTTTTCGTTCCAAAGGGTCAGCTTTACAGAACCTGTATCGTCAACAAGGGTTGCCGTAGCTACCCTGCTTTCCTCGCCCCTCCTTGTGGTCACTCGTCTCACATCGGATATATCCGTGATTTTTCCCTCGACATTCACACTGCGAAGGCCAACCCTTAGCTCAGATATTCTCAACCTTTTCTCCTCCTTTATCCCTTCTTAAATCCTTGTCCTTGGGCTCCAGTCCCTTTCTAGGCTAGACGCTGGATATTCGTATGGGTATGGTAATGTCTTAAATCTTGCGGTCTTCTTGTTGGCGAACCCTCAGTGGCTTTTCTCCCCTTACGGACGGCTTATTGACGTCATCATTCCTCCGCTTAAGCTTAAATCTCCTCGAAGGCCAAAGGAAAGGGAAAACCGAATCGGAGGGAATCGGATCGTTTGAAGGCTTCAGAAGCCTTGGCAAAGATCCTCAAGATTGAAGGAACGAATTTTTTGGCAACTTTTCCAGGAGGCGGAGCAGATTCTATAATCAACGATGCCCATGAAGCGGGCATAAGGACGATTCTGGTAAGGCAAGAAAGGGTAGCCATAAACATGGCAGATGGCTATACAAGGGTAAGCAGCCGGCCAGGCGTTGCCTTGGTAGCCAGTGGCGTTGGAGTGGAAAATGCCTTCTCTGGAATCTCCCAGGCCTTCGCAGATCTTGTTCCCATCCTCATCCTTGCCGGTCAGCTTTCCAGGCGAAGCATAGGCCTCCGTCGCATCCAAGATTTGGATGCTCCTTTCATTCTTCATAAGGTTACGAAGTGGTGTGAGACAATTAACTTTGCAGATAGGGTTCCTGAAGCCATGAGGCGTGCCTTCACCTATCTAAGGACTGGTAGGCCTTCTCCAGTCTTCTTGGAGCTTCCTGAGGATGTGGCTGGGGAGGAAATCGAGGATGCGAAGGTTGAATCCTACGTTCCCGTAAGGGGCTGGAAAACTTCAGGGGATCCCCGGGACATCCAAGTTGCCGCTAGGGCCCTTTTAAATGCCAAGAAACCCCTTTTATACGCAGGAGAGGGTATCCTAAGAGCTGGGGCATGGGAGGAGCTAAGGGAGCTTGCAGAGCTTCTGAAGGCTCCTGTTATGACAACCATGAAGGGAAAGGGTGCCTTCCCTGAGAATCATCCACTCTCTATTGGCTGCGGCGGCAGAACTGGGGGAAAGCCTGCAGCCCATTTCCTTGGTAAGGCAGATATAGTCTTCGCGATAGGGGCTAGCCTGACAAAAACGGAAGGGCTTCTCATCGGAGCACCTATTCCAAAGGGGAAGCTCATCATCCAGTCTGTCATCGATGAGGGGGACTTGAACAAGGACTATAGGGTCGACCATGCCATCCTCGGGGATGCAAAGCTTGTCCTGAAGCAGGTCATAGAGGAAGTGAAGGCGCAATCTAAAGGCAGGGGAAGAAAAGAAGACCCGAGCCTCATCGAGGAAATCCATTCGATAAAAAATGAGTGGCTCGAAGAATGGATGCCCCTTCTGACTTCCTCGGAAGTTCCAATAAATCCCTTGAGGGTGGTATGGGAGCTAAACCAAAATCTGGATAAAACGAAGAGCATCGTAACCCATGATGCTGGATGTCCTCGGGATCACCTCGTCCCCTTCTATGAGACCATCATGCCTTGGGGATACATCGGCTGGGGGCATCACAGCACCCTTGGGTTTTCCCTCGGGGCAGCCATGGGAGCTAAGCTTGCAAGGCCCGAGAAAAGGGTTGTGAATGTGATGGGAGACGGAGCCTTTGGAATGGTTGGAATGGACTTTGAAACGGCTGTAAGGGAAAAGATTCCGATATTGACGATTGTCCTAAACAATTCAGGCATGGGAACATACTTCAAAGAGACACCTAGTACATCGGCCCTCTCAGGAAGCTACGCTGATATAGCCGAGGCTTTGGGAGGCTACGGGGAAAAAGTCGAGAAGCCAGATGAGATCGTTCCAGCCCTTAGAAGGGCAGAGAGTTCCTTAGAATCCGGAAGGGCAGCCCTCTTAGAGATCATAACGAAGGTCGAAACATCTTTCCAAACGCGCTATTGGAGCATCCTATAGTCGCATCGATGATGAGTTCCAAGGAAACGCTGCTCCATCGCTTCTAATGGCTAGCCATTATTAGATTCCTTAGACTTACGGTTCTTCTCCAAGGACTTCCTGGGCGATTCTCACGTCCTCCTCTAACTCCTCGATCCTTGTAATGCCCACAGTTACCGAGTGGGCATAGGGAATTTTGAGGACATAATCCAGGGCATCCCTCAAGCCCTTAGAAAGGATCCCTCTTCCTAGGGTTTTCATAATGTATACACCCTTTCCAGCTTCATAGAGAAGGCGGAGGGCTTGAAGCATATCGCCTAGAGTCCCGTCTCTTATTCGTAGTCCATCCTTGTTGACGACTGCCAAGACGACCTCTATTTCTGGAAAGTTTAGGACAGCCTTCGCTACCCAGGGCGAATGGGTCGATAGCCCTACAGAACGGATCAAACCCTTCTTTTTAGCGTCCAGGATAGCCTCCAAGGCTGCCAGTCGTCTCTTGATATCATCCAGGTCGTCGATGGCATGAAGCATATAGATGTCGAAGTAATTTGTCTCCATCTCCCTCATAGATCTGTTAAGGCTCTCCAAAACGTCTTCAGCCTTCGACCCATAGGTCTTCGTAGCGATGACAACCTCGGAACGCTCGATGTGCCTTAAGGCCTCTTTTATACTTGGATGGGCTCCATAATCGTCTGCGGTATCCCAGAAGTTGATGCCAAGCTCGAGGCCCTTCCTTAGAATTAGGGAGCCCACCTCAGGTTTACCGTATACATGTCGATAGTCAGTTCCAATAGAAAGCCTTGAAACCCTTATACCCGTCTTTCCAAGGAAAGTGGTCTTCAAGGGAAAGATCACTCTGAAATGGTCACTGAGCTATAAGAACCTTGCAGAGATAGCCCATGGGTGTCCTGATGAATATGATTATTACAAATCCATGTGCGAGGGAAAAGGAGACTTGGGATGATACGAAAGATAAAGCTGAATTCCCTTCCATCAGCAAAAAATTGGGCTTATGCGCTTGACGTTTTTCTTGTCGTAGGCCCTCCCGTCACTGCCTCGGGCACAAGGACTTTCGATAACGAATCACCTTTGAACTATTTAGTCAAGATCCCTCCAAGGGACGATCGGAAAAATTGGGAAGGTAGAGGAAAAGAAAGGTAAGGCAAGGGAAGGGGGAAAAGTGAGCCGATTTCTTGCAGACTATCCTCATGGAATTAACCAAATCGTTCTCATGACGAAGTTTGGAGCTTATCATGAATTTTACTTTTAATTTCTATTCCAGCCTTTTTTATCCCCTCTTGGGTGAGTGCGTAGAAGGGGTGCATGCCAGGGACTTTAACCCTCGCTATAAAGTCATCTCTCAGGAGCCTTGTGAGCGTAACCCCTCGCTTCATTCCTTTTTCCTTCTTTACTTCTTTAAGGATCTTCCGAAGCTCTGAGCTAGATATCCTTCCTCCCTTCTCCACGATTTTCTCCGCTATGGCCCTCTCGAATTCAGTAACGATGGTAACATCGATTTTTCGCTTAGCTAAAATTTTC
>JAGTQN010000063.1:6852-9850 GCA_018396395.1 Candidatus Bathyarchaeota archaeon
CCCCTTCCATTCAGCCTCATACAAAAATATGATATACCTGATCTGCCCATAGGCCTCAATCCTTCCATGATTCCCTCGCCCTTCCAGCGGCTTCGATCGCCTCCATGTGTTGCCTTCTGAATTCTTCCAATGTCGGCCTCCAAGAAGTTTGAAGGAATCCTAGGAGGCGCTGGGGGGATATGTGGCTTCTACAGTACTCGACGGTTCTAGGAAAGTTTTCTGGAGTGCTCCAGTTACTTCCAGTAGGTATCTGGTCATAGCCATGGGCTTCAAGATCTATATATGCCTTTACGGCCTTAATCTCCTCCTTGAACTCTCCTCCGTAGTACCAATTGCTCTGAAGTACGGATTTAGGCATATTCTTAAAGAACTCCTCTGGATGGTGCCAAAGATAATCTGACCATATCCATGGGCGGGCGCCAGCTTTCTCCACCTGCTTAACATAGAATAGGAAATCATCCCACCATAAATCATACTGGCGAACGACCACATAGCGATAATACCTCTGGTGCTGAGCCGTTTCCTCATCCATTCCAAGATGGAAAAGACGGGGTCTTTCGAAGATTTCCACAACCTCAGCTATAAGGTCTTGGCAAACCTCATAGTAAACATCCGTGGAAACGCATCTCGAATACTTTCCCAACCATGCATCGTGGGTAGTAGAGAAATTAAGCTTTGGAATAGGCTCGAGACCCATATCCCTTATCCTTATGAGCTCTTCCTTAAGGCGGCCTACAGTCCATGCATTTTCTACGGCTATCTCGGGATGGCTCTCATACTTTACCCCATCTCCAAGATCTAGGACGACTGCATTCATGTGGGCTTTGACAAGCCTTTGAAGGATTTCATGCCAGAGGCCCGTATCGAAGCGAAGATAGGGTTTAGCCCCGATATGGGGATTCTGAATCTCTGGCACATCTCTATCGGACCACATGTTATAGCTTAGATGGACTAAGTAGCCCCAGAGCATCGGTTGGCTTTTCATAGCTTCTATCCCCTCTATTTACATAAATTAATCATTTTTTGGCTTTAAACATAAGTTTAATCCTTCCAATTTTTTCCAAAGATTATGAATCGAGGGGGAACCTGACATTATAAGGCATTTATATGAAATCTACAGTTTCTTTTGAAGCCTTCTTATCACCAATCTTGGACGCTTCCGTCCTCTCTCCTCCAATGGGGTGGCTCCAAGGGAGTATAGGGATAGGCTAAGGCTTTATCCTCATCCAAGTCGATGCCTAGTCCAGGTACTTCTGGTCGGAGCAGATAGCCCTCTTCCGTCTTAAGCGAGTTGGGAATAACTTCATTCATCCAATCCGATGGTGGCGCATATTCTTGTACAGCACAGTTTGGAACAGATAGGTTTAAGTGAAGCATGGCTGCCGTACTTACTGGGCTAGCCGTATAGTGCAACGCAAGCTCTTGATAGTGGACCTCTCCCATGGCAGCAATCTTCTTGCCCTCTGTAATACCTCCGCAATGGCAAATGTCGATCCGAAGATAATCGACAAGCTCCCTTTCGATGAGTTCCCTAAAGGCCCACTTACTCGTCAATTGTTCACCTGTAGCCAACGGAACACACGTATGGTTCCTGAGTAGGGCAAAGGATGCGGGATTCTCAGATCTTATCGGATCCTCTACAAAGAAAGGATGGTATTCCTCGATGGCGTTACAGAGCTCTATCGCCCTAGTCGGCGTGAGCCTCGTGTGGACTTCGAATATCACCTCAGGCCCCTCCCCAATGGCATCCCTCAGGGCTTTAAAGTGCTCGATCCCCTTCCTAACGGCTTCCTTGGGAGAAAAACGGCTCCCATTGACTGCGTCGATGGGTGAAATCCTAAGGACCTTCCAGCCCTCAGATAGAAGGCGTTTAGCGTTTTCAACGAGGCTTTCAGGAGTTGCCCCTCCTACATGCCGGTAGAGGAGGACCTTTTCCCTGGTAGCCCCTCCGAGAAGGCGGTATACGGGAACTCCGAGGGCCTTTCCCTGAAGGTCCCAGAGAGCTATGTCTATGCCAGCCAAGGCTGACTGAAGGACAGGGCCCCCACGCCAAAAGGTTCCCCTGAAGATGTCCTGCCATACATGTTCTATCCTCGTAGCGTCCTGACCAATTAAAAGGGGCTTTATGTGTCGGAGAGCCTCGACAACTGCCATGGATCTTCCACTCAGGGAAGCTTCTCCTATGCCATAAAGGCCCTCGTCCGTTACTATCTTAACGAAGACAAACTGCCTTACGGGGAAGACCTTTAAGTCCGAGATCTTCATAATCTCGCCTCCTAAAATTACATTATTTAGGCATTTTTCCCCTTTTCAATTTTTATCTTTTGCTTTTTGGGGCTCAAATCATATTTTCGGACTTTCAGCGCTATTACAGCTCTTTTTAGGAAGAGTTTTAGAGGTAGGTTTCCTGCCTTTGTACGGAAATATGAAAATTCTTCCCTTGAAGCCCTATCTCATTCCACTCATTTCATTCCATTCCATTCCATTTCATTTTGTAATCTATAACGACTTTCATGTCATCATCTTTTCGGAAGAAAAGATCGATTGATGAGGGCGAGGATTTTTGATTTGAATCCATTGAGGGGACTTTGGCAAAGATCCCAGGCCTAGGCAAAGAATTAAAATCCTTAAGCCTCGATAGAAAAGATCGCCAAGTATGCGTTCCAGAGGACGGATCGAAAAACTTGGCTCCCGCGGAATCCAAGGAGGAGCCAGCCGCGCGGGAGGGCGCAACCAACGCAAATGCCGAAGACGCCAGAAAAATCATTGGATTCCTCTGGCATTTGAGAAAGGGCGCTAAAGAGCGTCTTGGCCTCTGGAGCCAATCTAGGGGATCCGGAAAGCGTCAAGGAGGCCCTCGCAAAAAAACAAAAACCGAAGCTTGGGAAAAAAAACTTGTGGTCTCGGCCTACACAGCCTTTCTTAGGATCCATGGCGGAACATGGGAACCGTCCAACTATAAGCCTACGAGAAAGATGCCATTCATCCCAACGTAAGA
>JAGTQN010000065.1:0-1054 GCA_018396395.1 Candidatus Bathyarchaeota archaeon
TAAGGTATGAGGGACTGGCAGCAATATACAAAGCATTCATAACCATAGCATGCATAACAATACACTTAAGATATGGAATTTAGAGATGAGTTCAAATAAAATTTCCAGGGGGGATCATCATGAAACCCTTCCCTTGGAACCATATCTTTGATCATTAGCCTTAGAGATGGGAATTTAATTTCCTTTTCTCCGCCTTTCCTTTAGAACCTCTGAAACGAAGACCTTCAAGACCCTAAAGACCCCTTCTTTGCTAAGGCTTCCAGTATTTAGGATGAGATCGTAGAGCGAGAGATCAAGGAAGTCGATTCCGTAGAATTTATTATATCTTTGGCGGTCGTGAGCCTCGCGCTTCATGGTCTCGAGTTTCACTTCCTCTATGGTCTTTCCATCCCTTTTTGCTATCCGCTCAAACCTAACCTCGTCAGGAGCCGTAAGGAAAATCTTCACATCGGCATAATCCTTGGCCATCCAGGCTGAGAGATCTCCATCGAGGACAACACCCCCCTTTTCTCCCTCCTCCTTCGTTCTTCGATCGATGAAGGCATCCAATTCAGGATTGTCCATCAATGCAGCACTCAGCTCCTGAACCTTCATATGCCTTAGGGTTGAGAACTCTCTGAACAGCTGGCCGGCGGATACGTACCTTAGCCCGAAATAGCTTGCAAGCCTCTTGGCATGGGTTGACCTACCTGCGCCATGGAGACCACTAATCGCTATGACTGGACTTCTTAAATTTCCCCGATCCCTTCCTTCCATGGCTTATTATTCCCTTCCTGCCGCTTTGCTATTGGCAAGCTAACTAGGTCATATTATCCTTCGGTATCCATCCCCTTTTACCTCTTCCCTTCTTCTCCTAACTTCCCTTCCGCTCCCTTTCCCTTTTTACGCTATCTCGTACTGGGCTGGGTTGGAGGTGCTAATCCTACTTGGATGCCAAGGATCTTCTGAAGAGGCCTTGCTATAGCAAAGGAGCAGATCAAATACCAATAAAACATAGGTATCGGTACATACTTTTCGGATGGGGAGAGGCTGAAGGGAAGCGGTAAAAGGGGAT
>JAGTQN010000065.1:1077-9468 GCA_018396395.1 Candidatus Bathyarchaeota archaeon
AGGCTGAAGATCGTACCGAAAATAACCATGGAAACAACCATCATCTTCAGGTTTTGGGATGCGATCTTCCCACTGACAGAGGCCATAGCCTGCTGGCGCCGTTTAACCTTGGCTTGCAACCTTTTATCCCCTGTTGCCTTCGCTTCCTTCATAAGTTCCATATACTCGGCATACATCTCCCTTAGCTTCTTCTGCTCCTCTGGATCGAAGAAGATCCTATTCAAGACGACAGTAACTAGGTTAAAGAGTATTGAAACAAAGAAAACGAAGGGGCATGCAATTTTTACGTTAAGGGTGAAGGGAACGAGGAAGTTGATGAGGGCTTGCCAAACGGCTGCGAGCTCATCTAAGATGATCAAGAACCTTCCACCTCGAAAGAACCGAGCTTTATCCTAAATTCATTCTTCACCCAAGAGCCTCCTGAGGGCTGGATAGGCTTCCGTTAGCCTTTCTTGGGTTATCTGCTGATAGTACTGGTAAAGGATTCCGACTGTTAGGAGGATACCCATGCCACTTCCAAAGACATTGAAAAAGTCTGCGATGGAAGCGATGAGTCCAACGATGATCCCCCCAAGAATTGCCACCGTAGGAATATACCTTTCCAGGACTTCCTCAACGCTTCTGTATGTTCGCCTGAAGCCAGGAATCTGTACACCCGAATCGACAAGTTGCTTAGCCACATCTCGAGGAGACATTCCTCCCAGCTCCAGCCAGATCATGGAGAAGGCTACACAAAGCCCTACAAGGATGAGGGCAAAGATGATGCCCCTTAGGGGATCCATCATAAGTTCATCGAGGCGAGGAGAGGTGATATAGTAGCCCAAGCCTCCAGTAGGTTTCATGCTCGTCGAGTTGAAGGTTCCGATGAGGTTCAGCCACGGATTTTCATTTCTTTGGTTGAACCTAGACCAGACAATCTGGCAGCCAAAGTAAAGATTAGCGAGGACAGTGGATGCGAAAATAACTGGTATATTGGAAACATAGAGGAGTTTTACTGGAAAACGGCTCCTGAAGCCCCTGAACCGAGCGTAGGTTATTGGAAGCTCCACCCTGACACCCTCAAGGTATATGACTATCAGAAAGACGGCGATGGTTGTAAGGAAGCCAATCATGTCCGGGTAACCTCCCGGCCTTTGGAAGGCTTTTATGAGGGAATCTCCCTGCCAAAGGCTTTGGAAGAAGGCTGGAAGGGCTCCTAGGAGCTTCCCATCAGGGGATAAACCCGAAAGTGGGGAAATCGTATACCAAAGGACGGTCTGGGCTACTCCTGCCGCGATGAAGAGACTGATGCCGCTTCCGATTCCCCACCCCTTCTGGAGGAGTTCATCTAAAAGGATGAGGATGATGCCGGCAGCCAATAGTTGAAGAAAGATAAAGATGCCATTCTCGAGGCTTATGGTTCCCCAGGCTCCCCCATACCAGTACATACTGGCTTGAAAGATTGTCATAATGATTGCGAAGACCTTGGAGGCTGCTGTAAAGAGGGCTCTATCCTCGGGATTTGACAAGTCGCACTCGATGATACCCGGACCTACGAGGAGCTGAAGGATGAGACCTCCTGTAACGATGGGGCCTATGCCAAGTTCCATGAGGGTTCCCCTATGGGAGGCGAAGATGACCCTCATGGCTAACATAGGATCCTCGAAGGTCATCTTGGGAAGCCCATAGAGGGGAATTTCACTCATGACAAAGTAAAGGATCAGAACTATAAGGGTCCATAGCAATCTCTCACCAAAACTCACCCTCCTCTTTGGAGACTGAACTTCAAGAGTGAAGCGGGAAATCGGTTTGAATAGCCTGAGGAAGCGCCCCGCCATAAGGATCATTCATCCTTAGCTGTAACTACAACCTTTCCTCCAGCCTCTGCGACCTTAGCCATGGCAAGCTCAGTCGCCTTTGGAGCCTTCACTAAGAGGGGGATCGATAGCCTACCGCCCCCCAAGAGCTTCTCATAGCCCAGTTTGGCGATGTCCAAGGTAGCCAAAACCTTACCTTCCTCCTTGGGAAGCTCCATTCGCTTGACAAGCTCTTCAAGATCGCCTACATTAATGCTCTTCTCGACTTTGGGGTTTGGACTTCTGAAGCCCTTTTTTCCAAAGTAGGTCGGTTCGTACCTGAGAACCCAGCTCCATTTATGCTTGTGCAGACCCGCACGACCAAAGCCTCCTCTGCTTCCGGACTTTCTGTGCTGTCCCTTACGACCCCAGCCATGGGTTCGGGACCCCCTAAGCTTTCTTACTTTCCTAAGCCTTGTCGGCATTCCTTTGCCCCCTTTAGGCTTTTCTTTTCTTTATTTTACTTTTTTCATTCTATTTATTCCTTCATATCCTAGCCTTTTTACGCCGAATCGATTCCTTCAGCCGATTAGGATTTCAGCCAGCTTCTGGCGTATAAACCCTCTGGAAATTCCTTTGATTTACTTGAAAGCATATTATAAGACGGCATTTAAGATCCTCTTTGTTAGAAAAAGAATTCCCCATAAAGGTTTTGGAATTAGATGGGGCCTTCTACCAATCCTGACGGCATACGCGTAGGCTTCGATTCTCCAGTGGCATCGATATCCTTGCACCCCCTTTACGAAGAGATTCCACAAAGCCAAAAGCGATTTCCTGGCTTCGCCTAGCCAAAAGGATGTTTCCCTTGGTTTCCCTACCCGTATCGATAGCCTCGATCAGGTCCCTTATACAATTTACTGTTCCACTTTCGACCTTGAACTTTGGAAAGGAAGTTTCCTCAAGAATGTTCCATTTCCCAGCCTTCCACAGCTGGCAGCAGAGGCCGTTGTTCAGAGTTCTTATCTTTCCCCTCGTTCCACAGACCTCAAATTCGTAGCCCAATCCTGGGACTATGTATCCAAGGACTCCGTTTCGAAACTTTATGAAGCCCAAAAGAAGTCGAGGGTCCGTTTCGATGCAATTGTCATCGAAGTCAGCGTCATCGACGGCAACATTTCCCTGCACATAATCGACCTCAGGATCTCCAGCTAGGAACATCAGCATGTCCGTCGTATGGGTATGGGTCCATTGAACTCCTCCAAAACCGCAAAGCCCTACGATGCATTGAATGTCGCCCAATTCCCCGCCTTCAATAAGCTCCCTTATCTTTTGGTAAAGGGGCATATAACGCCTTTGGGTGCCGTAGTTGAACTTTACCCCATGGCTTTGACAGGCCTTCAGCATGGCATCAGCCTCCATCATCGAGCAGCATAGGGGTTTCTCACAGTAAATGCCACGAACTCCATGCTCTGCGGCGAAGATCGTCATTGAGGCGTGGGTCGATGGTCGGGTCGCAATGCTTACAATGTCGGGCTTTTCAGCTTCGATCATTTCTCTATAATCTCTATAGCCCCTTGGAACACCGTATCGCCGCTTCGTAGCTTCCATCTTCTCAGCCACTACATCGGCTACGGCGATGAGTTCCACATTCTCTATGGATTTGTATGCGGCAGCATGGGAATATGGAAGATAAAGGACACTATCTGGACGGTCCCGGACTTCATCGTCTATGGTAGCTCCCATGCGGCCACAGCCAATCAGGCAAGCTTTGTATCGTTTTTCCATGAAATATCATTTCAAAGGGATAGTTATAAGCTTAGGTTTTTGATTGGCATCAGCGCTTTTCGTCAAGATCCCCATAGGATCGATAAAAACAAGCCAAGTTTTGAAATTGTTCAACAAGCCTTCGGTTATTTGCCTTGGGCCCTGCGAAAAACCCCATAAAAATCGGGAAGGGAAGGGTCGCTCGATGCATCCTTATCAAGGAATCGATGGTTTTCAATCCCGATTCATATACCTTCACATTCCTATTTTAAAAAGCCTCTAGATCCCCAACCCGTATTAGCCCTTTTTAAAGGGCATGATGAACTCCAGGTAAGAAAGATTAGAGGATCTCTCAGGCACATCGTAAAACCGCCTAGGATTCCTTGAAGTTCTTGAAATCTGATAAGCCTTAAAAAATTAAGGTGGCGATGTAATGAGGTGGTCTAACCTTGAGAAAGACAAACCTTCTCATCCTCCTATGCATCCTTGCGACGATCTCTACCTACTTTTTAGATCAAGAATTCATAATCACCAATCTGGCCTTCAGCTGGATTAACATCCTCTCAGGAAGGTTCTGGACGCCCATCACCGCCCTTTTCGTCCATGCCAATGTAGTTCATCTTCTCGGGAATTCTGTCTTCCTTTATGTTTTTGGAAATGCCCTTGAGGAAGAAGTAGGCTCAGTGAAATCCTCATTAGCCTTCTTTCTTGGAGGATTCCTCGCCTTTTTCCTGAGCATCCCCTTTTACGGAGGGGATACTCCAATGCTCGGTTCATCAGCCGCAGTTTTCACCATCGCTGCGGCTGTTATGCTCATAAAGCCCTTGAAGTTCTCCCTTCTATTTCTGATGCCCCTAGGCCTTGTCGCAATTCTTTATTTCCTTTACAATATTTTCGCCCTCCAATATGGATTCCAAGGAAATGTGGGCTACGTATCTCACATCATAGGCTTCGGAATGGGCCTTCCCTTGGGTATGGCATGGAGCAATCGTTGGAAGCGTAACCTTCTCATAACAATAGGCCTCTTAGCCCTTTATTTCATACTTCAGTTCTACCTGGTGCCGAAGATTCTGACTTATCTAGGCTTTTCATAGCTAAAGGAATTTATCTTAAAGGCTTTGATGCTATTGACGCAATGCGAACGTTCAATGCAAAGATTACTTGAGCCTATATCCCTTTAGACGGAAAGGCGAAAATTATCGAGGTTAAGGCTTAGCCCAACATCGAAGTGATTCCCCGGCTTCTTTTCGCTTCCAGCTCTTTCAAGAAGCTTCTATAGGATGAAATCATGGGTTGGGTAACGATGGCTTCGTTTTGTTGAAGTACAAACTTTGAGCCTCTGCTTTCATTTTGGAGCTTGATCTTCAGCCTAGAGTTCATCCCTCGCAACCGAAGATTCATCCCTGAGATAGCTTCGCCATTTTCTTCAAACTCTCCCTTCCTCAAAATCTCTTCTAGATTCTCAGGTGGTATGGAACCACGATTCAGATTCGAAATATAATCCCTTCCAAATTTGTAATTTTTCTTCAAGAATTCCTCCAAGCTCATACCCCCACCCCCTAACTTTAGTTATTGAAAGTTAAACATTTGAAATTTACGAACGATACGTGCGCACGATTAATATGCTCCTTACCGTCTTGTGGCTCATTTCACATAAAAATGAAGGTGTATCCAATAATTCATTTCACGCCCAACGAAGTTGGGAATTGGGCAGGTCTGTCGGACATCCTGCATCTTCCACCTTCAGTCCAAGGCATGGAAAAACGACGGTATTCTAGGTGATAAGGCAATTATTGGACAAGCCCTTAGAATGAAAAATCTCAAATAGGGGATTTGGAACTAATGCCAAGGGTGTTTCGATGAAACTGGCTATCAATGGATTTGGAAGGATTGGAAGAATCTTCTATAGAGCTAGTCTCGAGGATGAGGCTTTCCAAAAGAACTTTGAGGTCGTAGCCATCAACGACATTACGGACTCGAGAACCCTAGCCCACCTCCTGAAATATGACTCGACCTTCGGAATCCTAAGGCAGGAAGTGAAGTTCACCCAGGATTCCATCAGTGTCGGAGGAAAGGCCATCAAGGTCCTCATGGAGCGCGACCCTTCAAACCTTCCTTGGAAGAATCTTGGGATTGATTATGTGATCGAATCCACAGGGCTTTTCACGGATAGGGATTCAGCATCCAAACATCTTAAGGCTGGCGCCCAGAGGGTCATCATATCTGCCCCTGCGACGAATCCAGACATAACGATCGTCTTAGGTGTTAATGAGCACCTATACGATCCTAAGAAGCATAGGATCATATCTATGGCTTCTTGCACAACAGGAAGCCTTGCTCCCGTCGTAAAGGTTTTGAATGATGCCTTCGGTATAGAACAGGGCTTCCTCACGACATGCCATGCCTACACTAACGATCAGAGAACCTTGGATTTGCCCCATAGGGA
Source organism: Candidatus Bathyarchaeota archaeon (assembly GCA_018396395.1). Taxonomy (GTDB): domain Archaea; phylum Thermoproteota; class CALKCG01; order B24; family JAGTQN01; genus JAGTQN01. The sequence continues at coordinate 7,063 of JAGTQN010000065.1, forward strand.
CCTTAGGAGAGCAAGGGCTGCAGCCGTTTCCATCATTCCTACGAGTACGGGAGCCGCAAGGGCAATCGGAGAAGTACTACCAGAGCTTAAGGGAAAAATGGATGGCATCGCCCTCAGGGTTCCTGTGCCAGACGGCTCCATCAGTGACATCACCCTTCTTCTGAAAACAGAGGTAACGAAGGAAGAAGTCAACAGAGCCCTTAAGAGCGCCTGCGAGGGAAGGATGAAGGGAATAGTAGAATACACGGAGGAGCCTATAGTCTCGAGGGATATCATAGGAAATCCCCACAGCGCCATCATCGATGGGTTAAGTACCATGGTCATCGGTGGCAAAGGAAGGCTTGTGAAGATTTTCTCTTGGTACGATAACGAATGGGGCTACTCCCGTCGCCTTGTAGATCTTATTAAATTCATGGCTTCTAAGGAAGGTCTCTAGAGGGGCTTTTCCTTTCTTTCTTCCTTTATCTTAGCTCCCCTTTTATTTTCTTTTTATATAATTCTTCTTTTATAGGGAAGACTCTGAGTCTCGGACTTTACCTCGGGAGGTATTGAGGGTATGCGCAACCATGGTTTCCTTACGATGGACGACTTCGACTTCCGCAATAAGACTGTTATCTTAAGGGTAGACTTCAACTCCCCTTTGGATGAAGCGAAAAGGATCACTGACGATAGTAGGATTAGGATGCATGTCCCAACCATAAGGGAGCTTATGGATAAAGGTGCCAAAGTTGTCATCCTATCCCATCAGGGAAGGCCTGGTGATCCTGACTTCTCAACGCTCCAGGAGCATGCCCAAAGGCTTAGTCAAATCTTGGGAAGGCCTATAGGCTATGTGGACGATGTCTATGGGGAAAGGGCAAAGGCTGCCATAGAGCACCTGAAACCTGGCGATGTACTGGTCCTCGAGAATGTCAGGACGATACCCGAGGAGACTGCCAAGATGAAGCCCGAGGATTTCGCAAAAACAGAATTCATAAGAAGACTCGCATCCCTAGCTGACGCCTATGTGAACGATGGTTTTGCCGTAGCCCATAGGGCTAATGCATCTGTTGTAGGCTTTCCGATAATCCTCCCAGCCTTTGCAGGGAGGCTTATGGAAAGTGAGCTAAAAGCCTTAGAGAGGGCTAGAAAGGCTGAAGAAAAGCCATGCATATATATTCTGGGAGGAGCGAAGTCTGAGGATGCAGCCGCCATATCTGAGTATGTCCTTAGCCATAGAAAGGCCGATTTTATCATAACGGGCGGGGTTGTTGGTCAGCTTTTCCTCCATGCCAAGGGATTCAACCTTGGAGAGCCCAATAGAAGGTTCCTTGAAGCCAGAGGTTTTCTTCAGTACGTTCTTAAGATTCGGAGCCTTTTCCAAGATTTCCCAGATAGGATTCTGACTCCAGAAGACTTTGGCGTTGAGGTCTTTGGAAAAAGAAGAGATATAAGCCTAGAAGACCTCCCTACGCCTTTCCCTATCCTCGATATAGGTCCGAGGACCGTAGAAAGTTATGCAAAGGTCATTCGGGATTCTAGGATCATTGTCCTTAGCGGTCCTATGGGGGTATATGAACGATCCGATTTCATGCTCGGAACTAAGGGAGTCTTCGAAGCCGTTGCCATGAGCAAAGCCTTCTCCGTAGTAGGTGGAGGAAATACTATAGAAGCCCTAGAAAAGCTAGGTCTGAGGGAAAGGGTAGGATACATAAGTAGCGGCGGAGGAGCCCTCATGGAATTCCTAACAGGAAAGGTCCTTCCAGGCGTGGAGGCCCTTGAAAAAGCTGCTGAAAGATGGCGGAAGAAAACCTAAGGCTTGACCAAGAATCCATCCTTAAGGAAGGGTTCGTCTCCAATCCCTTCGGCAATGTTCTAGGGCTTTCCTTCTTATTTTCTCCAATCGACTTAAGGGTCATTTCCATTGGGGTTGGAATAATAAAAGGATCTTAGGAAGGCCTCCTTGATTGGATCTTCGTTCCATTTATCAAACTGCAATTGGAAATAGTGATTCTTTTATCCTTCTCCTTGAGAACACTCATTTTCAGAAGACGTGACATGTTTCCCCTTTCATGCTTTAGGCAGGTTACAAGTCCTCAGTTAAGCCTAAAATGGGCTTTTTCCTCAAATTTTATAGTCAGAAAAAACATGTCACGTCTTCTTAATATGAGGACTTGAGAAGTACGTTCTATTTCGTTTGAATTCCTTGAATGGGTTCCAGAAAAAACTATAGTTAATCTATAAGCCTTTTCCAGATTAACCTAATTTGTTAGGCAGCATTCTTTATCTGCTTTTCCGCGTCATGGCGCTCAAGCTTAGGAGCCCTAGGATCCATGGCATCAAATCAGGTTTTTCTCCCACCATACCATACCCAAAGATCCAGCTAAACCCCATAGAGTTCAGATTGGATTGGAGTGGATTGGATGG
>JAGTQN010000064.1 GCA_018396395.1 Candidatus Bathyarchaeota archaeon
ACTACCATAGGAAGGTCCCAGGGATAGCCTCGATCGATGCGGATGGCAATCCTATCCCCTACGGCTTCATGGATAGCCCTAACCCTTGCAACGGTGTTTTCTTCGATAGGATTCGTATGGAACTTGATCGTTCTGCAACCAAGCTTAACGGCCTTTAAAGCCTCTTCAGCCGTATCTTCCGGAGTTGCGGATTCAACAACCCAGTAGGCTATAGGGATCTTTTCCCTTACCCTTCCGCCGAGGAGCCATGAAACGGGAACTCCAAGGGCCTTTCCGATGATGTCATAAAGGGCGACATCGAAGGGATAGGTGACATCCCTTGGATTAAGCTCTTCAAGCTCCTTTCCCTTAAGCTTGGCGAACCTATCCTCAAGGATGCGCCTTGGAACGAGTTTATGCTCATGGCCTCCGCCTCCGAGACCTGTAATCCCCTCGTCAGTATGAACCCTGATAAGGGTTGGATACATCCCCTCGGGCCGATATTTTTGTATAGCAGGAATGTAGGGAACATGGCAAGGAAAAATCTCAAGCTCCGTGATTTTCATGGATCATCCCAAACCAAATTAAAGAAAATTCCTATTCCAGCTTTTTAACTTATCCCATTCGGGTTCTGGTGCGTCTTCGAGTGCCGAGTGGCAAAGGCTTTAATGGGAGATGCCCTCTATTTTTTGTGCTCGCAGTCAAGGCAGTACAGTTTAGGCATTCAGCACCGATAGGCGGCCTGCTGGAAACGTTCAGAAGCATGGTTAACGAAGCCATCAAAGTCGCTTCGCAGCAGAGAATAACATCAAGGTTCAGGCTCATCAGGGCGGTATACGAGCCCTTCAAGCGCTACGGCTTGCACACTCACTATACGCTGAGTGCCTGCGAAGTGGCCTGAGGACTTATCAGAAACAGAAGGAGGAGGAAGACACCGTATATTAGACGGACTTTCCTAAAACTTGACAATCAAACCTTCAAAATTCAAGAGACCATCCTCAGAATCAGAATACCAGCAAAGCCGAGGCAATTTATCGAAATTCCATTAAATTGGACCGTACCAGAGGCGCTTCCTGTCCACCCCCACGCTCAAGATGGGCTCGGTCACTGTGACTGCGAGCATAGCTACGGTGGTCTTCTCAAAGGCTGCCGGGGTGATCGAGCCTATGGGATACGTGGCGATCGATACGAATGAGAGAAGCTTAGACTGCGCAACAAGCAGACGAGGGCTGTTCAGATAAGACCTAAGTGAGCTACCGAGGATTCACCACATCTACTTTGAGAAGCCTTGGAGAATCCAGCGGAAGTTTCATAATGACAGAAGAAAGTCTCAGAGGCTTCAAGCCAAATACCGTGAAAAGGAGGGAAGCCGAACGGAGCAGCTGATGCACAGAGTCGGCAAGGACATAATTGAAAAAGCCAAGGAAGGCAGGCTCGGAATAGTCTTGGAAGGTTTAAAACAGATCAGAAGGTCGGTTAACCGCAGAGTGTTAGCCATCAACAGATTCAATGGAAAACTTCAATGGGTAAGTAAAAACTCCAAGAAGCTCAAGGGGAGGCTGAACTCTTGGAGCTTCCGTAAGCTGCAAAACTTCATCGAATACAAAGCCAGGTGGGAGGGCATACCTGTTGTATACGTCAGTCCGGGGAGCAATTCTCAGACCTGCCCGATATGTGGCTGCAGGGGAGAGCTGAATGGGCAGCTGTTCAAGTGCCCAAGATGCGGATGGCGAATGGATAGGCATCTGAACGCCGCCATAAACATCCTTAAAAACCCAAGATGATACGGTGAGGTCTGCCGTAGATAGCCCCTCGTGTGCAACCGTGAACCGTCCCTTAAGCAAGGCGGGGAGCAGGAGAGGGGAAGGTGCTCTTCTCTCTGCCACTCGGGACTCGAAGATGCATTAGAACCCCCATTTGTCCCATCCTATTCAAGGAATCGGAGGATGGAAGATGACCCTATCATAAGCTGTAAGGATATATTGGAAGAAAAAGGGGAGGCTTCTTTTTATTTTCCTTTTTCTTTCATCGAAACAATAGTGTGGGACTAAAGGAAGGCGGCCGACCCGTCCTCTCGATAGGAGGGAGTTCGCCTCCAAGGCTTGGGAGGATATTTACATATCCCTTCTTCCCTAAGCTCGATTCCAAAACCAGGTTCCTCAGGTATCCTCAAGTAGCCTTTCTCAAGTTTTATGGGCTTTTTAAGAACCTCACTCCTCGGAGGGAATTCGTCGGGAATGTACTCGAGGATGAGGAAGTTATGCGTACAGGCAGCAAGATGAACATTCACTGCCGTGGCAACCGGTCCCATGGGGTTGTGAGGAGCCACCGATACATAATAGGCTTCGGCCATGGCGGCAATCTTCCGGCATTCGAGGATTCCTCCTGCACAACAAATGTCTGGCTGTATGATGTCGGCAGCCCTTTTGTCTAGGATTTCCCTAAACCCATACTTCGTGTATAGCTGCTCACCCGTAGCTATGGGAGCCTCCACGGCTTTTGCAACTTCAGCCAAGGCATTGGCATTCTCGGGCCTTAGGGGTTCTTCGAGGAAAAGGGGTCTGAAGGGTTCAAGGACCTTGCAGAGTTGTGTAGCCCTCGATGGCTCGAAGATCTTAGCATGAATGTCTACAGCCACATCGAAGCCTTCGCCCACGGCATTCCTGACAGCAGCCATACGATCCTCAGAAGCCTTTAGGACGAGGTTCCATGGCATACAATCGCTTCCAGGGGGGGAAGGGCGATATCTTCACGCAGTAAAGCCCCTTTTGGCTGCCAAAAGACATGCCTCTGAAAGCTCGGAGGGTGTCGGACCGCTGGCATGGACATAGACCCTGATTTTCTCCCGGCAACGCCCACCTAGGAGCCTGTAGACAGGCGCCCCTAGGCTCTTTCCGAGGATATCCCAGAGGGCATGTTCTATACCGCTTATGGCCGAGTTCACAACGGAGCCCCCTGGAAAGCGGGAGAAGTTGTACATTTCATGCCACAAGCCTTCGATTTCCCTTGGATCCCTTCCCAATAGCCACGTTTTAAAATCCTGAAGGACGGCTACGGTAGCCTCGTCAGGACCAACAGAGTAGGCTTCTCCTATGCCCTCAATCCCTTCGTCCGTAAGAACCTTCACGAAGACCCAATTTCTGTTTTGGGCACCTACAAGGTAAGTCTTCAAATCCATGATCTTCAAGGATCCCACCCGTTGAATGCTATGGCGTAAATATAGTAAAAGGGATTCTATGGCTCTATACAGGCTTTTTCGCCCGAACCTTCTAATCATTAATAACGAGGTGCCTGGCCTGGCTAGGCTTTTTTACTGGCTGAATGGGATATATGATAAAAGGTTAGACCAAAACGGAATTTTGAGGCCCTTTGGAAGCCATCCTTCTTAGGGATTCCCTTCCTTCTATATAACCCTTAACTATCAAGAGGTCCCCAGGCAAGAGCCTAAAGGATTCTGATGGATTGTATGTCCACTTATGCCCGCTCCTAATAGCCACAACCCTCATTCCTATGGAGCTTTCCAATGCAAGCTCCCCAAGGGCCCTTCCCTCCATGTACGAGCCTTCTTCAACCGTTACAAGTTCCAGGACCTCCTCACTTTCTCGCATAACCATTTGTAGTACGGGGTGCAGAGGAATACCCCTTAGGACGATTTTCGCCATCTCAGCGGCAGCGTCGCTGATAATCTCAGCAGAGGCACTGAGCCTTATAAGACCAAGGGTTCCTTTATTGTCCATCGTTTCTCGGTTCGTCTCAAGGGCTTTAAGCTCGAATTTTGTATGTAGCTCGTCCATGTACTCCTCGATCTCTAGGACTGAAGAAGCGAGCTCTTTACTTTGTAGTAGTAGGGAGGAGTAGGCAAGGTCTATCATAAGTTCTGAAAGATCCTTGAGCTCCGCAAGGAGTTCAGCCAGACTCTCGCCCTCGCCCTCTTCCTTTTTCCCTAGATCCTCCTTATCCTTCAATTCATGGAACCTCCCTAAGATCACCCTTTGCCAATTGAAGGAATTGGAGGATTCCTCTTTCTGAGCCCTTGGCTATCGCAACGTCTCCAGGACTTAATTTAAAGGTGGGCTTTGGGTTAAGGATCCATCTTTTCCCCCTCCTAAGACTTATGATCCCTACACCGATACGACTTTCAAGGCTAAGCTCTTGGAGCCTCTTTCCAGCAAGGATGGACTGGTTCGATATGGTTGCTCTCACGAACCTCTCCTCGGCCTTTTTAAAGGCTTCCTGAACAGTGGGATGAATCCCTATGCCATGAAGTTGGACGATGGCTATGTCGGTCGCGGCGCTTGCAATCTTATGTATAGAATCGGTAGCCTTGAGAATGCCTGCCGCATGTTCGGCATCCCTCTTATCCCTCACGGCCAAGGCGGCGTTCATGATGAGGAGATAGCTTAACCTATCTACCCTTTCCGTGAGAACCAAGACCTCCTCCGCCAGATCGTTATCTCGGAAAAGGACTGATGAGTAGGCAAGGTCTATCATAAGTTCTGAAAGATCCTTGAGCTCCCTAAGGGCATCACGGACGGAGATGGGTTGATAGTGGATCGGCGTATGCTCGATTAAGGTCCCTTCCTCATCCTCATCGAAAAGTTCAGGATGCAGGGCCTTTACCAACCTCCTAAAACTGATAAATTATTCTATAGCACTTCTAATAAAACGTATTCCCTGTTTGGCTGCCATAAATTTGGGAAAATAAGGCGATTACAAGAAACGAGTAAAAGCTATACCTTTGAAGAGAGCCTACCGAGGCATAGATCAGCCAAAGATGCTGATGGCTATGAATAGGGATATGGTCGTTATGGAATCGGCCAAGGAGCTTTCGATAGGAATAACGAAATTGTCGGGATCCCATCCTCGCTTGTATGTATAAATGCCCACGATGAAGGCTATGAGAGCCATGATGGTGGAGGCCTGAAAATGGGTTGCATAGAGGAGGGCCGTAAGGTGGAGAAAACCATAGATCGAGGCCGATGCCTTTAGGATCGAGGCCGAGATAGAGTAAATCGTCAACATAACCATCGCTGACATCCAAGCTGCACCAATTTCGGCCAGATGCTTTCTTATGGAGGAGATGGAGGGGGGAAGGGTTCCAAGGGCTATCTTCGTAGTCCCAGTCGAGCCGATGATGGAACCAACATCTCCGACCGTGTCTATGAGGGCTGGATAAACCATATAGACCTCCTCGTTGGAGCCTATGGTTTCTGCTATCTTGCCTAAGGTTAAGCCTGTGAAGTTTACGATGAAAGTGACCAGAAGAATCATAAAAAAGGATTCCTTGATTGTTTCTCGAAACTCTTCATCCTTGGCATCCTTTGATACGATAAGCAATGAAAAGAGAAGAAGGACTAGATCAAAGAAGGCCAGGAGGAAGGATCCTAGGGTCCCGAAGAAAAAGAAGATATAGAGAACGAGGACATAGCATGCCGTTACGATGAGGTCGGCAACCGTCGAAAGAACGGGATAGACCATAACATCGGGGTCTAGACCACGGCTGAAGGCTAGGATGGCTGTAAGGATGGTAAGCGGTGAGATGAGGGGAAGGGAGATGGCCATTGTAGCTATAACAACTCCTAAAATCGGGAGGACATCGGCACTTGTAGAGCCTAGAAGGAAGAGCCCCAAGAAAGATGATAGAGTCCCCATTAGGAGGCTACTTTTAAGGGTTAAGAGGATGATGGCGTGCCATAGGAGATAAAAATGCCTCGTATTTCTGAAAAGGACAGGTTTTACGGTTCCTATGTGCAGGCCCGTTGTTATACGTCCGCAGAAGAGGCCTCCTATTGCCCCCCTCATGGAAAGAATCCCAGGATAAACGAGTAGAGTCCAAGGGGCTAGGGAAAAAATGCCAAGGTTCAGGGCGACAAGGCTTCCGGCGAAGATTCCACCCCAGTTGAAAAGGAGGGAAAGGATGGATTGCTTGAAAAGCTTGAAAAATCCTTCCGAGATTGGAATCTGAGAGTTTCCTTGAACAGCCATTCCGATCCCCGATGCCTAACCTAAATCACGACGATGCCTCTTCCTATTGTTCAGCCCTCCATAGGCCTAGCTTCTAGCGTTCTATAGGAAAGCCTAAAAACTTTCCCGTATGCCCGAGAGAAAAAGAAAGAAGCTACATTCGCATAACCAGCCTTTTCTTATTTCCCTTTGTCATGGCAAAGAATTTCAAGTAAGGTTTAAGTTCTGTCTTCCTCCTAATCTGAGGGGATGGTGAAGAATGGCCCATCTTATAGAGGCGGGCATCATAGGCGCCACTGGCTATACAGGACTGAGCCTTTTAGAAGTCCTTGTACGCCACCCTAATATCGAGCTGAAATTCGCCACGACAAGGAGGGGAGATTTAGCTGGGGAATACATCTACCGTGAGCACCCTAATCTTTTGGGTCTCACAGAACTTCAGTTCAGCCTCTTCGACCTTGGAAATGAGAGCTTAAAGGATGCTAACGATAGGGTTCTAAGGCTTATTGGGGATTCGGATGTCGTCTTCCTGGCAGTTCCCTCTGGAGCCTCAGCAAATATCGTGAAGGAAATCAGGAGACTAGGAACAAGGATCATCGATACCAGCGCAGATTTTAGGCTTAAGGATCCCGATGCGTATAGACGTTTCTATGAAAGGGAACATCCATGCCCTGAACTCCTTAAGGAATTCGTGTATGGGCTTCCAGAGCTCCATAGGGAGGATATACGAAAGGCAAAGTATGTAGCCTGCCCAGGTTGTAACTCGACGGCCATGATCCTTGCAGGCTATCCTCTTACTAAGATCCAAGGCCTTGGAAACTTTCGGATCGTTTACGATGTGATGACGGGATCGAGTGAGGCGGGGGCTGAACTTTCAAGGTCTTCCCATCATGCCGAGCGGACTGGCGTTGTGAGGCCCTATTCCCTAAAGGAGCATAGGCATTTGGCCGAAGTGAGGCAGGAACTTGGAATGGAGCCCTCTAGGGTTTGCGCAACGATGTTCGCCGTGGGGATGGTTAGGGGAGTCGAATGCATAGGCCATGTTTTTCCGGACCAACCCATCGGGGAGAAGGAGCTTTGGAGGGCCTTTCGATCCGCATATGGTGAGGAGCCCTTCATCCGTATAAGGGCGAGAAAGGTTCCAGGACCTGGAAGCCTTCCTGACCCTAAGTTCGTTCGAGGGAGCAACTACTGCGATGTAGGATTTTTCGTTGACGAGGTTTGTGGGCGCATATGTGTCCTTTCGGCTTTGGACAATCTCCTGAAGGGAGATGTGGGGAACGCCGTTCAGTCCATGAACCTTATGTTCGGACTAGATGAGGGCACGAGGTTAAGGGACCTCGTTCCAAGCTATCTTTATGAATAAAGGGTAAGCCGTAGGGCTTATGGAATAGATTAGATATACTTTGATGAAGACGAATGATTGAGAAAAATAAAAGGCTTCTTTAAGTACTATGCTAAGCCCATGTTTTATTTACAAGCGTAGATTATTCCATTATTATGTTCCTATGGTATTCCATAAAGGGGGCTAATAACCCTTCAGAGGTTTACGTTTGTCGTGTAAGGCTTTTTTAGAATAAGGTTTTTTGGATTCTGAACCCGCTTTGCCGCTCCAATGGCCGTACAGAAGTCGGGCTTCTCGGGAAAAGTAAATGATACTTGGAAAAGGGCCCCTACATTAGATATGCTTCTTACAAGATGGGGACTCTGGGCAAGGCGTCCTACGATGGCGACACTATGCTCCAAACCATAGGCCTTCGCTGCGAAGATAGCTACGATCCCAATGACTTGACCGACGAGATTGATAATTCCAGCGGCTATATCGCTCTCATTAGCCTCGTCCAGAAGCTTTCCGAAGTTCGATGCCGTTGCATAGCCTGGAATCCTTCCAACCCCCCCTCCAGCCAAGTCCTCAACTGTCAAGTCGATCTTAGACAAATCGCCTTTTTCCGCTAAGCGTTCTACTGATGCTATACTCTGGGTTCTGAGAAGGAGCCTTGATAGGCCCTGAAGGGTTCCACCGCCAACCCCTGTACCTCCAACATGGACAATGCGCTTACCTCCTTCGTAGGCTGCCACAAGGGCTGTTCCCGTGCCTATACTGACAACTAAAGCCTCCCTTCTTCCCGTGAGGGCAAGGCCCCCTATGCCAATGGCCGTGATTTCATCCACCTTTCGAGCTGGAAGGTCTAGAATCTTATCGGAAATTCTCCTAGCTCCAACCCCTGTGGCCGCTATAAGTTCCACATCCGAGAGGCTTCGTCCGAGATCGAACAGGAGTTTTCCGAGGGCACCTGAGGCTGCCGCCACGGGCTCTAGGCTTTGAATGGCTGCAAAGCCTACAATCTCATCATTTTGGAGGGCTACGGCCTTTGTTGTGCTACCTCCGATGTCGATTCCGATGATGAGTCCTTTCATTTCTTCTCATCCGTTTTTCCACAAGCCTTCCATAAACGACGAAGGGCTTAATCGATTCCTTTCTTCTCTCGATGAGACAGAAAAAGGCTGACTACCATTCCGAACAACAACATAATCGCGGCTGCGATGAGAATTAGGGTCTTGATCCAAAAGATATGCTGAGGTTCTGCTACACGGATAAAGAGGAAGTCTCCAAAGGGAGTTAGTATAACAGCGGCGTAAAGAAGGAGTAGACACGCTGTAATACAGAGGGAAACGTAGGCAAAATCCTTAGGCTTTCCCCATGTAAGTCCAGGATTTCTAAGGGGGCCATGGCTATATTTCGAAACCCGCCTGACCAATATGGGAACAAGGGGGACTACGAAGGGGAGCATGGTGGAAAACCAGAAGAGGGTAAAGCCAAGGACCGTTGCTATCTTGACATCTTGAGGCCAAGGAGCCCATATTGGTATTATGAAAGTAAGATAGGCGACGACGCCCGAGGCTGCTATGAGGTTTCCTACAATGAGGGATATAAGGCTTCCTACCTGGAAAGCAAGCCAAGATTTATACCTTGAGGTAAACCATCCTAACATATAGAAGCCAACGAAGTTACCTGGAACTCCGGCTATCAGGCTCAACAAGGGATCTGTCAAACCGAAAAGGGATAAGGCATAGTCCCCTATGAAACAGCCTAAGGCTGCACCTGCGCCTCCGATCATGGGCCCGCATACAACTGCGAAGAAGGCTGGGACAACTACGCCGGGTCTAAAATGGCCGACTCCCCAGGGAGTAGGAATAGGAGCCGTAACCGCTATTGCAGCGGCATACAGGGCTGCCGAGATCGCTATAAGGGCGATGGAAAGGGCACGGCTTCTGGGGGAGACTTGCTTTGAGAATTTCAAAGACTCCGTCTTAAAGGCTCCTGAAGATTGGATAGGTAGCGTAGGTTGTAGTCCTGGCATAACGCTTGGAAGTCCAATAAGCTTTTCTTCGACTGTATTGATCGAGTCTGATGGAGACCTTTCCGTTGGCAATTATTCCCCCCAATTTATGCCATAACACGAACCATCCTTCATTCTATGGATTTAACATTTTTCATAAAGATCTTTAAGGACATAAAAGAAATCAATGGATTCTCGAATTCGAAG
>JAGTQN010000003.1:0-43202 GCA_018396395.1 Candidatus Bathyarchaeota archaeon
GCCTTCCATCCTAACGCTTACGCTAAGAATCCCAACCATCGGAAACTTCAGGGCTTCCTCCAAGGTCATTACGATGAGGCTTGATGGAGGACAGTCGTAGACAAACGGAACTTCGGATGCAACATTAAGGAGCTTAGGAAGGATTGTATCGCCGTTGGCATCCAATAAGGACTTGAAGGCATCGTCATCGAAGATGCCCACGATCCTATACTTGCTTTCGAATATAATGCTATCCCCCACATCGACCTTAAGGAGCTCGGCTAACTTCGAGCTTATCAGAATGCCATCATTCTCATCGTCTTTTATATAGTCGCCCTTAACTATGGTAGCCTTTATGGGCATCAGATCTGCCTGAAGGCTTGGCTTTATTCCGATTATACCATGGATTGGGACCTCGGCGAAATCGCCTGAAGCAGTCCTTGCGTATCCCAAGGCTGAATTGTCTGGATGTATCGGGCTCTCCGCCTTTGGCACAACCCTCGTAACGTTCGGCTGCCCCCCAAGCCATAGGATGAAGTTCTCGGAAAGCTCCCTGTAGGTTACGAACATCTCCCCAGCCTGGACATCCTCAACGATGAGCCATCCCTCCGGAAGGGGCTTGGGAAGTAGGGGCCTGAAGGTATTGAGGACAAGGCCCCTTCCTGCGGCTATGGATGTCGTCGTTATGAAGCCAAAGGCCATGATGGCTACCGTAGCCAGGGTTAGGCCTGTCCTTAGCCTCCTTCGCCTCAGGTTCCTGGCAGCTATGGAGAAGGATGTGATGATGGCGCTTTTTAGGGCCAGGGATCGCCATTGGGTCCCATCCCTTCCCCTTCCCCTTCCCTTACGCTCCTCGAAGAGCCCAGGAAGCCTCATGGCTCCATAGCCAAAGCCCAGGCTTACTAAAGCCATAAGGATGAAATGGATAGGGGGAACGAGGCGGCATCCTGGAAAGGCTATGAAGAAGGCTGCCAGCATGGCTCCATAAGCCAAGGCCAGGAAGAGGGGTGTAAGGCTGAGGAAGGTCCGCCTTCGTCCTAGGGCTACCTCTATGCCCAAGGTCCGCTCCACGAGGAGATAGATGAGGGCTATGGATGTGAGGGCGAAGAAGATCGTAAGGACGTAGGCAGAGTTCCTGCCTTCCTCGAAGAGGCTCTGGAGCTTCTGGGATGCATCGCTTCCAAGCATCCATGCCCTCCTTAGGCAGGCATAGGCATCATAGTACCTTCCCTGCTTAAGATAAAGCTGGGCAGAATCCACGAAGCCCAGGGACCTGAGGACATCCTGGCGCTCAGCCACGACCAAAAAGCCCGTATCCTCAGCCCTTAGGAGGCTTTCCAAAGCCCCATCCAGGATGCGCCTTACAAGGACTGCATTGAAGAGAATCGCCTCCTTGTCCACCTCGACCTCGAGGAAGCTTCCCTGGGAAAGGCGGTAGTAGCCTGAGCCGTAGCCTGAGCCGTAACCAGAGCCGTAACCAGAGCCATAACCATAACCGTAGCCTGCATCGGCTCCTAAGGTAAACTCATGGGCTATGGAGCCAGATCTGGCCCAGACTCTGATGCCTACGGGAACATCCGCAGGAACGATGGCATAGCTTCGATTAAGCCCAAGCTCATAGGCTTCCTGGACCATGCCATAAAGGGCTATGGAAGGGGCAGCCAAGGGCTTCTCGGGGCTTAGGACTGTGAACCTCCAATCGGAGGCAGGGCTTGGGCTTTCTACGAACCTTATCTCGCCCTTAAGGAAGATCGTGGCCGCCGGGATGAGGTTGAAGGTATAGGAAGCCATGGATCCCCTCTGGATGTAGACATCCCAGCTGCAGGGAACATAGTCTATGCCGGGGCTTTCTGATAGATCAGCAAGGACGTAGACCCTATGCCATCCCTCATAGCCCGTTTTTAGGAGGAAGGATCCTAGGGAATCCGTATAGGAGGAGGCTATGAGGCTTCGCCTATAGGATGTCTGGGCATAGAAGAGGAGGATCCTGGCTTTTGGAAGGGGTTTGTGGCTGGAGGAGTCGAAGACATAGCCCACTATGGTACCGGCTTCTGGAGGCGAAGGGGCTGCCGAGACCTGGGCCCTTGGAATGGCTATAAAGAGGAGGAGGGGTAGGAGAGAGGTTAAGAGGAGAAAGGCAATAAGGGAGACCCTAAACAATTCTCTCCGAAAGCCTTCCCTCGAAAATCCTAAGAAAATTGGGAGGGTGACGCTATGCTGTATCTGTTTCATTGCTTTATCTTCCCTTTTCCTCCATCGTATAATTTTAACCCCGAACTTCACAGACTTAACTAACCTAGTTTAAGGCTTAAACATATAATGACATACATACCTTTTGAAATGGGCTCCCTAAACAGTTGTCTGCATGCTTAAGCCATTCGTTGAGGACATGGAAAAATTGCTTAAAATGCTTAAAGCTTTCCGTGATGCGTGCAACTACATTTCTAAGGTAGCCTTTGAGCATAGAGTCTTTAATCCCGTTGCTCTTCACCACATGTTTACCGAGAGAAGAGAGAAGTTTAGTCTTCCAGCAAACCTCGCCACAAGAGCAAGAGATAGGGTTGCTAAAGCCTACAAACAGGGAAAGATAGACTTCTTAAATTCACGAATGTTTCGATGGGCTTGGATGCAAGGCCCTTCAGACTTATTTACAAGCCAGATGGAATCTACGTCTCTATTTCCACGCTTCAAAGAGGGTTAAACCCTTGCTTGACATAAGCTATTACCAGAGAAAGCTTCTTGAAGATGCTAAGCCTACACACCGTCTTGGCTTATAGGAGAAAAGCCTTCTTTCTCCATATAACTATAAGCTATACCAGAGCCTAAAGGTAACAACCCCGTAAGCATCGATATTGGAATGAAGAACCTTCTCACTGCCTCTAACGGCTTCAAAGTTAAAGGCGGAGAAATCCTCCATAAAAGGCATCGTTTTAGAGAGCCCTGCTCGTCTCTCCAAAGCAAAGGCAGTTCCTCTTCGAAGAGGAAGCTCAAAGGGCTGAGCGGAAGGGAAAGGAAATATGTAAATACTGTTCTGCATAGGTAAGCAGGGCTTTTGTAAATCGCTCTTAATCAGGGAGTTTGTTTGTGATGGGGAACCCATCCATGGATCTTAGGAACGCCAATAATCCCATGATTATGTGCGACCTTGTATTAAGATTTGGCACAATACGACATGGTCCGGATGGAAAGTTGTCATCAATCCATGAAAAGCGTCGGCTCCTCTACAGAAGCCTCATGGGAGCCTACTAGAGCCTTCCGGGATGTCAGCTGAAGCATGCAAGACCATAAGGTCTCGTATACTCTATCTTCCCGGTTGTCGGATCTACCTTTATCCCCAACCCCTCCAAGGCGGTGACTCCAAGCAAGGGTTCAGGGACGTCCATTATGGCAACTGGCAGTACCCTTCCCTCTCGCCTATTTTTACGTAGGCATAGGATAGCTGGGCTTCCACTTTCCGCCTGTCGGCCAAGAGTAATTCAACCTTCGCCATCGGTTTTATGGCTAGGATTTCCGTTAGCCTTTGGGGTATTGCCGTGTAGTAGGCACCCGTGTCGACAAGGAAGTCCGTCTCCTCAACCCGTGTCCTTTCAGGGGAACCCAACAGGGCTTTCACCTTACATAACCCATCTGATCACTTTCCATCCACTATTTGGCTCCTTTATCCATAAAAGCGTCTAGTCCCTCTAGCCGGCTTCCTATGCATGGGAAGCTATCCTAAGGATTTTCTTCCATCATCTTAAGCTTAAGCTCTGTAAGCCTCTTTATCCGGATCCCCTTAGGCTTCATTCCTCGTAAGCATGTACCATACGATTGTGGGCATTTCCTGGCTAAGGCTACGATGGCCTTTTGATGGCTTACGGGTGGCTACACGCCTTTAGAGGCTTCCATTACAAGCCCCTCATATCATCTCATATCATATCATCTCATATCATCCCGTCGCTTAGGGAAGACCTCTTGCTGCCTGACTGGACGAAGATCCATCTGAACGAAAACGCTTGGAGCTCCGCTTCGTTATTCTTCCCATAGGCTCTATCTTATCACCGGTCTGGGGGAACGTAGAGAAGGCACTAGGTAGCCCACGAAGCCAGCTTCGAAGGACTTGCGAAGGAAACCTTGAATGTCACAACCTCAGCAGGTTGAGATCGCCGTATAGTAGTCGATTCTAGGCATCCACGATAAATGAGGAGCTTTACGGCATCCTCCTCCAAGGCTATGGAGGCGATAGTCCTGGTTATGCAAAGCCTTATCAATGGTTCCCAGTAGCCTATATGACTGCCTTCTCTTCCTACCCTCAAGGGCTTCTAGAAGCCTCTCGATTCCTAGGCTGTCGTTCGTTTGAGAAGGGATAGCTCGTCCAGGATCCTGCCCTATCATCCTTAAGGCATGCCTGGAAGCTATGCTTTGCTACCTCGATCCCTACGTTTATCTTAGCATGGCTTCGCTTCTTAAGGTTGGCCCATGGTTTGGGGTATAATTTCAACGCCCCATGCCTTATTAAACATCTTAATTTGTTTGGAAGGGATTCAGAGGCCCCAGATTTTTATCCATATTTTTTGGCTGCCTTCCTTCACTCGAATCGAGTCTCTCGGTCCTTAAGCCTTTTTACAGCTTCGAGAGGCTATGACGCTTACGAGGTGGCTACATAGATGCTGAACTGCCCTTTTGGATGGATAAAGGGCTACGCAAGCAGCAGAAGTTTAGTTTGATATTTTATTCGCAAAGCTTCTGTGTGAAAGGAGAATGCCTCTTTTCTTTTCCTAGAAAAGCGAATAAGTTTTTTAGCCTTGCGGACGCCTAGTGCCTTAGCTAACTGAAATAAAGGCTTTATTCCTATTCCCTTGATGAGGGAGACGAATGGTAAGGCTGACAAGGACTGTGGTGAGGCTTCACTCTGAAGAAAGGCTTGAAAGACCCTTGGCGATTTTGGGGTTAACGGGCCATGGAGATGTGGGAAGGCTAGTCGTAAGGCATCTTATAAGGCTGACAGGAGCTAAAGCCCTCGCTGATCTTTACTCCCCCTTCTTTCCGGATTATGTAACCATCGATGCCTTGGGAATAAGCCATCTACCATGCTATGAGGTCTACGGCTCCAAGGATTCGAGGCCCAACCTCCTCCTGATAACTGGTCAATACCATCCAGACCCTGAATCGATCGAATCTTGCTACGAGGTTTCCGATGCGATTCTAAGGTTTGCCATAAGGCTTGGGTGCCGGAGATTCGTAAGCTTAGATGGACACTTAACCAAGTCTGGGAAAGTCTCCATTCTAGTAGCCGCCACTTCGAGGCGTTTGGCTACCATCTTAGCCGAGAGGGGAGGGGGACAAATCTATCGTGGAAAGGTCATATCCGGAGTTCCGGGGTTATTCCTTGGCTTAGCAAGGCTTAGGGGGCTTAGTGGCGCATGCCTTCTTACCACTACCTCTGGTAAGGCACTAGATGAAGAGGCCGCGAAGGTTACTATAGATTTTCTTAAGAAAGCATTGATTTCGAAACTTGGGGATTCTAGGGCTGAAAAATAAGAAAGGAAAGAAAGGAAAGAAAAAAAGGAAAGAAAAAAAGAAGCTTAAGGAATTCTCTAAATTCCTTCGAAGACCTACTAATGCCATTTTTGAGGAAGGAAGACGTAATGCTACAATCTCTTCAGTACCCACTTCTCCCTTCCATAGCCCGTCTCAGGTGATGGCTGTTCCAGTGTTAGGTCATAGATGTCAGCATGGATGCCACTCAGCTCCTTCAGAGCCGCGAACATAAGGTTCGTCATGATGTGGCTCGGGCTAGCCCCCTCCTTCAGAAGCCTTATGGAGGACCTTGTAACCGAGACTCCAAACATCTCGATAATGACCTCATTCTCCTCCACCTTTGTCAACTTTATCTTCGACATATAGCCCATGCGCTCAAGAAACTCCGCAATCGTCCTTAAAACATCGTATGGTTCCGAACTTGGGAATTCGACCATTTTCCTAAGCTCTTGAAACCCTATCTCACCGACGCGGTGGAAGAAGGCCTCGGCCGCCTCCTTTCCATAAAGCTCAGAGTAAGCCTTGCAGATGTTGTAGTTCAAGAAGTCGATGAACTCAGGCCTGACCATCTTCATGGAAATATCCTTAGACAAAGGGATTATCGCCAATGAGAATTAATCTGGCGCCTATTTAACGATTCCCTCATCTATTTTTATCCTTCAAATTCACTACTAACATGTTAGGTTAGAGCCATGATGATCCCCCCAGACATAGAGGAAATCGCTCGCAAAATCAAAACAATGGAAATTAGGGGGGCTGCCCTCATCGCAGAAACGGCCGTCAGCTGCCTAAAATCCATCGCAGAAAGGAGTAGGGCAAAAGAGACTAACGAGTTTATCAAGGAGCTGGACATCGTTGCGAGAAGGCTTCTGGATACCAGACCCACGGCAGTTTCTCTCCCGAACGCCATTCGATATGTCATGTATAGGGTCCTCCAAGCTGAGGAAAGGGGGGAGGGCATTGATAGTCTAAGGGAAATAACCGTTAAGGCCTGCGATGAGTTCATCAAGAACGCCAAGGAGGCCATAGGGAAGATTGCCGAGATAGGGGCCAGGAGAATATCCGATGGAGATGTCATCATGACCCATTGCCATAGCACGGCCGTCGTGGCGATCCTAAAGGCTGCCAAGGCCATGGGGAAGAGCATATCGGTTTATGCGACGGAGACACGGCCCCTATATCAAGGAAGGCTCACGGCCGAGCAACTTTTACAGAATGACATACCCGTAACGTTAATCGTTGATAGTGCCAGCAGATACTTTATGAAACGGGTTGATAAGGTCCTTGTGGGAGCTGATGCAGTGGCAGCCAATGGGGCTGTCGTGAACAAAATCGGGACGAGTATGGTTGCCCTAGCAGCCCATGAGGCGAGGACCCTTTTCTTCGTGGCGGCCGAGACCTTTAAGTTCAGCCCAGAAACCATCATTGGGGAGCTTATAAAGATCGAGGAGCGCCCAAAGGAGGAGATCCTGCCCCCTGAGATCGCGATGAAAGGATTAAAGGGGATCGAAGTTCGAAATCCTGCCTTTGATGTGACGCCCCCAGACTACATAGACCTCATCATTACGGAGCGAGGGATCATACCTCCTCAGGCGGCCTTGACGGTCATACAACAGGAGCTAGGGCCCATTATCTATGAGAAACTCGGCATGTATAGCACCTACAGGGAGTCATAAGATAAGAATCCTCTCTGTTCATCGGCGCTATGTTATATTACATTTCATTTCACCCTAATTTTTACTAAATTCAAGCTTTGTGGCTTAATTATGGTTTATAGGTAATAGAGGGCGTTTTCGGTCTCCGAGTCATGGAGCTGTTTCCGAAAGTTTCCGTAAATCGCACATCTTACTGGTAGAGACGGAAGGGAAAAACCGGAAAAAATTAAGCCACAAAGCAAAATTCATCACTTTTTTTCTTTCTAAGAAACCTTTCTAATCCTTTTGTAGGAAGGATAGAAAAAGATACCAGGTGCTTGAATCTTTAGGCTGGAAAATGGAGACGGAGTCGAAGACGGAGATGGAGGCGAGGACAAAGATGGAGTTTAAGGTGAAGGTATTGGAAGACGGAGGGATATGATAAATGAAGGGCAGGGAAAGGGATCCCCTAAACCTTATTCCTGAGAGACGACAGGACCTTCTTTGGGAGACTACGCCCACGGGAGAGGTTTCTGTTACCATAAAGCAGCGAAGCCTATTCCCTATTCCCCAAAGGCTTAGGAAAATAGTATTTGATGAAACAGGCTCCTACGTCCTCAGCCTCATCGATGGACGAATGACGGGTTTTGAGATTGCCCGAATTTTAAGCGAGGCAAAGGGCTTGGGCATCGAACAGGCGGAGGCTTCCTTGAGGGAATTCCTCAAAACCCTTCAGAGCCGAGGCATTATTACCCTTCGAGGGGGCTTTGGTCATTGTAAGGCATGTGGGGCAGACCTTCCAGAGGGAGCCCTTTACTGTCCCCAGTGCGGTACTAGGCAGGCTTCGGAGGAGAGCCATGGCTAGGATTAGGCTTCCCGAGGCCCTCCTTAGGCTTGGGAGATGGGCGCCCTTTTCCCCAAGGAACAAAGGTAATCCTTCGGCTTAGTTCCATGGGAAGGTAAGAGGGCCTGAAGGGCATCCCTTGGCACTTTTCCCGGATCTCTTGGATAAGCTCAGGAAGGCTCATAGCCTGGCGAAATTCCTCTTGGATGCCAGACTTCTCCCTAACGACGACTGGAAGCTTATCGCTTTCAAGCTCCCTATCGCCTAGGACGATGATGTAGGGAACCCAGCTCGTCTTGGCATCCATAACCCTCTTGGGAACCGATAGGTTCCTGTCATCTAAGGAAACCCTGATACCCTCGGATTGGAGCCTTTCGGCAATTTCCCTACACTTGGCCAAATGCCTATCAGCGACTGGAATAAGCCTCACTTGATCTGGGGATAGCCAAAGGGGAAGCATGGGAGCCTTTCCCCTCTCCTCATCCTTGGCGGCATTCTCCAAGAGGATGTAGAGGGTCCTTTCGAGGCTTCCGAAGGATGAGGCATGGAGGATGATACATGGAAGTTTCCTTCCATCCTCCGCCACATATCGGATTCCAAACCTCTCCCCATTCTTCACATCATACTGAACGGTCGATATCTGGACATTCGCCTCATCGGCCCCTATCGCCTGATATTCGTTCTTGATGGCGTAATAATGGGTCATCTCCTTTGTGAGTTTGAAAAAACTCGGAACGCCCATCTTTACGCAAAGATCCTTTAGCCAAGCTTTATGCTTCTCATAAAACCATTCTACGCCCTCCCATCCTAGGACCCAATTTCCCTTAGCTATGACTCGATCCATAAGATCCTTGAATATGAGGCATAGCTTCTCGAACTCTTCCTTCGCCTGATCCTCGTTACCGCAGAAGCAGTGCTGATCCGTCATGGTGAATTGTCTCAGCCTCCTCAGACCCACGAGTTCTCCGCTCAGCTCCCTCCTGAAGCATGGGACCTCCTCATAGACCTTCACGGGAAGATGCCGATGGCTGAAGATTGCCTTCTGAACGAAGGGAAAGGCTCCGGGATCCGAGGAGAAACGAAGGACGAAGGTCTCACCCTCATATTCCATGGCATAGTCCCTTTCATGAAACTCCCCCATCAGCTGCCTTATGGCTTCCACGCTCTGCCTATAGATTAGGGGGTTCTGGATCTTCATGGCCCCCCATGGTATGGCAACCTTAAAGAGGGCATAGTCCTTGATGAGATCGAAGATGAGGGCTCCGTTTGGGTAGAGCTTGAAGTTTCCGAGGTCGCTCTCGGGACAATAATCCATGAGCTCGAGTTTTCGCATATAATCGATGTGCTTGGGGACTCGCCTCCCAGGGTTTCCCTCCAGCTCATTCCTAACAAAGATCCAAAGGAGCCTGTAGACCTCTTGCCCGCGCTGAAAAATGGGACATTCCTTCCAGTTATCGGGAGTAACCTCGTACTCGCTTCCATCTGCATCGACAAGAATGAACCTTCCGAACCTTTCGCCCTCCATAGCCCTCCCCTCCACCTTCTCTGCCTCCTTCCTTTCCTTAACCGCCTCCTCCCCCCTTCCCATCCTCCTCTTCCCCTGCCTCAAAGCCTCTGCCCCCGCACCCAAAGGAACTATGGACCTAGAAAGCTCAGAAAGGGGATGGCCCTTGCATTCGATGGTAAAGCCCTTATACCAACCGAAGGGGCTCCTTCCAACCTTAAATTCTCCTAAAGTCGAAAGGGAGGCCTCTAGGTTTTGAAGGATCTTTATCGCCACCCTTGGCTTGGCGAGTTCTGGGGATAGGTGGGCATAGGGATAGAGCATCACATTCTTTGCGCCAACTTTTCTAGCCACATCGGCGACTTCTTGGGCCGCCTTCATCACCACGTCTTCTGGACTAACCTCATCGATGGACTCGACTGTGCAGAAGGCTACGAGGACATTCTTCATAGCCTGACTTTTCCTATCCTCCGTAAGCTCCTCCCTTTCCGATGTGGCAGGACTTTTTACTTGGTAGGCGAAGCTATCGGCATGGATTAGGAGTAGCTTCATGGAAAACCCTTGGAGGCTTGAAACATAGGAACCCAGGCCTTATGGGCGCTAATGGCGCCTGCCTTTGGGGGTTTGGCTTTCACTTTGGCTTTGCATCACCTGGCCTCCAATATAGGTTTAAGGTCTTACATTTAAAACTTTACTTTTCTTGCGAAAACTTTACTTTTCTTGCGCCATCTTATATGGCTTTATGGATCCGTCCTTCCTGTTCTTAGAGAACAAATTTTAATATAACCTCGAGGCGGAAAATATCCGAGACGATAATTCAATTAGGCGCTAGAACTAATCCAAAGGAGTCATCGATGAAATTATGCCGTTGCTTTTTCCCATATCCATAATAGCGCATCTCAAATCAAATCAAATAATCCTAGCTGTTTGCCAAATTCTTAGCCCTTTAAGTTATTCAAAAAGATATCGGAAATTTAATAGTAGTTTTTAGATTATATTGGAGTTTTCTACGATTTATTGACTAAAATTCGCTCATATTAAGAAGACGGTAAATGGCTGTCCTTCCTTTATGAGGCCAGTTTCAGTTCTTCAGCTAAGCTAGAAACGTACTTATTTTACTTAACCTTAATGGCCAGAGAAGGCGTAGGCCATCAGCTTAATATGAACGCTAAACTTTATCCCTTTATTTCCTTTCTTCCTTTTTATATTCGAAGTAAGAGTAAGCAATCGTATAAAAATAACAGAAATTATAAATAATAGCATTAATAGAATAAAAATCAGAAGAGAAAATAGCAAAGAAAGTGATGATTCCAACAATCTTAAAAAGTCTTCCTCCTAGCTTATGAGTCTTCTTCCAGACCTTCTCATTGCTTAAGGTCCATGGAGTTCTTATCCTATGAACCAATTCATTTTTGCATTCTCCACTAGAATTCAAACAAAGTAGAAGAGTAACGCAAAACCTGGAATGATAAATCTCATAATATCCAATCTTATTCCAAAATTCCATAGAATCGTTAGTACATATAGATAGAAAAAGAATCCCATCATAATTGTTACAAAAGCATCATAGTATCTTCGAAATTTTTCTATATTTTCTCTCAGTGGATCGATCCTTGGAATTGCAACAAACAATAAAAACAGTAGAACAGATATGAAAGGCAATAAAAACATACCCCAGAATTTATGTATAAAGCCATACGCTTCCCCCTGTAAGTTCCAATGGGAAGCCATTTTTCAGGCATGCAAGGATAAGCATAAATACCGATGATGAAGGAAAGGAGGATCATTATGGATGTGACGAGTCAAGCCTTTCTCATAAGGGAATACCCCTTATGCCGAAGAGCTCCTCCTTAAGCCCCATTATCGTTATATTTTTTTGCTTTATGACTCAATCTATTTTCGGATTTTCCCTAAAGTCTATTGCTATTCTTCGGGCGAGCACCATCGAAAATCTACGGATTAAAGGCGAATGTCAGATCTTAAAGGAAGGTAAAGCTTAATCGAACCATAAAGCCTCTTTTCCTTGGAGTATGGGCCATAAAAGAGTTAATGGCATTCTTGGAGATATGGGAAGAAAGAGGTTGAAAGATGCGTCATTCTTAGTCGATACTGAAGCATTCTACAAAACAATCCTACCAATAGAGGCTAAAGAACTCAAGAGAGGGTGTTCAAGAATTCAACTTATCCATGGATTTAGGTTTTCAGCCTCAACCAAACCCTTATCCAGCCATGGAGAAATGCATGGTTTAACAAGCAAGCCAGCGAATTCTTGGACACGCCCGAACTCAAGATAAAACCTTTAAAGCCCAAAATAACCTTCGCCGATAACATCGAAATCGAAAGCCTGCATCTCACTAGTGTATGCAAAAAGTCCTAGATAGGGGATGGAGCATTTCAAGTAGCCATAATGGAGATTCCGGAATCACTGCTTGATGTAACAACCTGGGAAGGTTTAGGGCTAAAAGTCGACCTGTAAGAGGAAACGGGAATACTTAAGATCATTATGGTGCGGTAATCCACAGCTCTACACTTAAATAGAAAAGATTATTTCAGCGAACTTCATAAGCGTGCATAAAAGACTTTACCTAAATGGAAGCATTCATGCTAGCGCGTAGATTAATCAAAGCCGTGAGCATGCTCTAAGGCTTATGACTTCAGATATGATATCTTAAGTGGTTGCACCGCTCGATACTAGCCTTAACGATAGCGGGCAGTCGCATTTTATTTTTATTTTTGCCTTTCCGAAACCCAGTAACTCCTTCCAGAGGATAGAATCTCCTTCTTAAAAATCGTAGCCTCATGCTTATAGCGCTCTACCGCCTCAGCCAAGGTTTTGAAAAGCTCCTTTCTATGCCTTGCGGCCACGACGACATAGACGAGATCCTCGCCTATTCCAAATTCACCCAGCAAATGATGGATCCGAACATCTACGATTCCCTCCCTCTTCATAAGATCAAGGCATATTCTTTCAAGTTCATCATTGGCCCTTTCCTCATAGGCTTCTAATCGGAGACTCTCCACTTCTTCCCCCATCGATGTTTCGCCACGAACTACACCGACGAAGATGCCGAGGCATCCAGCCCCTCTGAAGGAAGGATTCCTCCTCACATCTCCGATGATCTCTTCTAGGGAGATTTCCCCTTTTCGATGAACGGATCCATGCTTCATCGCCATTCCCTTCCCTCACCTCCCCAGATCCTTTGGTTTTGAAATCTACAGCCCCCTTATTCCTTTGAACCAAAGCTTATATTAGCCCTTTGGGAAAAAAATTACTGCGCCGGGGTAGCCTAGAGCATTGAGTGCGGGTAGCCTGGTAGGGTGCAGGCCTGCTATCCAAGAGATCTGGTATTGTGGGTTGAAAGCCTGTGGCGCATCCGCGCCTCACGGGTTCAAAAACGCAAGGCGTGGAAAATCCCGTCCCCGGCGCCTAGCAAAGTGCCAAAAAGCCTGGCTGAAGGGCCGGTCGTCTAGTCTGGTTAGGATGCCACCCTTACGAAGCCATAGGACTTTAGGAAAGGTGGCGGTCGCCGGTTCAAGTCCGGCCCGGCCCACTTAAATTTTTAAGTGAATCCTTAAATCAGAACATGCTTCCTCCCCTAATTGATGGGTATGAAGGCTAAGTGTGTGTTTGCTTTAGGATGTGGATGTTAGGCGTTGGTTTGACAATTTGGCGGCTAAATCTATCGTGACGGCTACTGTTTATCTTAGGACTTGGGTTTTTACTGCGAGCTTAACAAAAACTGATGCTAAGGCGATTCCCAAAGTTGCCAAAACCAAGGCTTTCAGGGATGACTTCACAGACTTTATTACGCATATGGAGCGTGAGGGCAAGCATAGGCCACAAGCTGATACTTATGATCCATATACCTTTTTACCTTGTCAGAGCTCATTTTCTTATATCGACTGGAACATACTCGCCCTTAACAGTCCTTATTACAAAGTCCACCACGCCCTGAAGCTGAAGGCTTTTTGAAACAAGAGGAACAAAAAGAGACTTCTCAGCGCCAACAAATTCAGGCGAATAATAGACTGCATCTTTTCGCTAAGCTCTTTACGCACATACTCCATACGCAATTCTTGGCTTTCCTCCTGCTGAGAACCAAAAACAAGCTGGGCATGCAAAACACCATCGAAATACACAGGCCTTGGACAGTAAACATGCTTAACATCAGTAACCGAAACCAGGGATTCAGCAACGTAAGAAATGGGTAACTGCCATTTTTCAGCCTTATTCATTCCTTATTCTTTTCCAACTTTTCTATGCTTTCCATAATTTTCGCGTAAGTTTCAATGCTGCATCTCCATCCAGCGAGAATCATGTCTTTTATCGCTTGCCTTATCCCCTCCTTTGTAATAATCCTTTGAGAAAAAGCTTTAACCAAAATGTATGGCGTTCCAGCGTAGGCTATTCCATAGATTTTTGCTGTTTTCCTCGCAACTTCATCGTCTATTATGGCTATTCCGCCCAGCTCTTTGGCTATGGCCAGAGCTTCAGCGTCAGTCACATGAAGGCCCTTTGTTTGTAAAATGGTTTCCAAGAAACTTGTGTATTTGGGTTTTACAACTTTGAAAACACCCTTTTGAAATAACTTTTCCAAGGCTATGGCATCTGCAATGCCCTTACGCTTGCCTTCATCCACAACCTCACATTTCACGTTTGGAGAAGTCAACTTTTCACATTCCAATTCTTCAAAAATTCGGCTTAATCCAATCTTTGTTATGTAAATTAACGGAGTTGAATTGAAAACAAGTAGCTTCATTTTTGCTCTGCCGCAGATGCTTCTTTGAACTCTTTTTCAATTTCTTCTGGCGAATACCTAACCCACTCAACATTGCGTTGCTTCACGAGGTCGGCGAACTCCCAAAGCGAGAGCTTAGCCATCTCCGCAGCCTTGGCAAAGGTGATCTTTCCATCGCGCAACAGCTCAAGGGCTGTTTGCTTATGCCATTCGCCAATGCCCAACTCAAGAAGAGTCCTAACAACAGTGGCCTTATCCAAACCTTCCCACTCAATTACTTCTTGAATTTCTTTCTCGATTTCCTCTGGAATTCTTACGGCTAAGGGCTTAAGCCTCAACTTCGCCACCGTAAACAAAAGGTATCAAACGCATACTTAAGAGTTGCGTCGTCAAAAATAAGCCAACGGATGCGGAGCAAAAATCCCAATAAAGGGAATTGAAAGGCCGGAGTAGAGCTTATTTGGAGAAGCTCGCTAAAAAACTTGATCCCTACGTGGAAGAGGACAAGATTCGTCCCGACAAATTAATAGGGAGCCTGCTTCCTTTGCAAAGGGTTCCCTTCGTTATGTGTATATTGTGATGGCAGGGAAAGAGAGGATGCATGGAAGATTCTCCGCGGTCTTGGTGTTACCAAGCATATATAGAAATATGACCGCCAAACATTTGAGGATTGGCTACCTGGCGCCGCCTCGGTGCTGTAACCTTAAGCCTTCCGCACCGCCTCCTTTACGAGGCTTAGCATGGAAAGGGGCTCCGGTCCTAAGGATCCGCATGGAGCCTTAAAGCCATATGATACCTTACGTTATAGTAGCCCTTCCAGGCTTTAAGCCATGCATCCGCATGGCCGAAGGGCTTATGGCATCTGCAGGGAACGTAAAGGTCGAAGATAATAAAAGTCCTTAAGCCTACGCTTTACTTCCTTGCTGAGCCTTTCAGGAGGCTTTAGAAGGCTTCCATCATGGATGAGCCTTAGCCCTAGCTCCGAGTAAGGCTTTACTTTATGCCATACCATGGAGCCCCATCGGCTACTACGAAACGATAATCCTTATGCCATAATTTTCCTTTCCTTAACTTAAGCTTCCTTAGGAATAGATATGCTATAACGGAACATAACGTAAGGCTATTCTTCTCCTCATCCAGCTCATGCTAAGCGCAAGGATTCGCCTGGCCTTGATCTGGGCTCTAAGGCCATCCATTCCATATCCATATCCAGGCTTCCATCGAATGCCCCACAGGCTTACGGTCCTCCCATCTCATCTCGTCCACGAAAGCCTTCTTAGCCCTTCCGTATAGAAGGCTTCTGAAATGATGAAATGAAGGGCTTCCGAACCTATCGAATGGATCCAACGCCATATGGATTCATGGCCTCTAGGAAGCCATAGGCTTATTCTATGGCTTTTGAATCCTTCCTTAAGGATAGACATGAAAGGTATAAGTAAAGCGAATGGCCTACTTCACGATCTGCCTAGGATTCCTATCCCTCTCGAAGGTTTTCATAGGACATCGAGGGAGAAAGGGCTCCTCTAAGGCTTAAGGTTACAGCACCGCCACCTCTATAGAAAGGCTAAAGTAGCAAATGATAGGTAAGGTTATGACCAAGGAGTCGGTGTGAGCTAAAAATAAAGGACTCACTTAATTTTTTAATCGCATCCCGCCCAGCCCAAAGACAAAAATTTGTTCGAACTTTTTGAGAAATCCTTGCCAAGAATCCGCTATTTTTCAAGGGATTTTTCCTCAAGGGTTATAATAGGACTATCCCTTTGTTCGTTCAAAATTTGGCTTTTATTACAAAGATTCCTCATTCCGTTGTCAAGGGCATTCATCGGAGGGGTGCGAACTAAATTAGGATCCAATGGTGACCCTATTAATCGGAGTCCCTTCTTGAAGGAGTAAACGTAGGGAATGGCTATATCAACTTTTTCGCTTGCCTGTATTTCCTTATAGATTCTCTTCGTAAGCTCGTACATGATCTTGGGTCTTTCTGTAGAAATGGTCATGAACCTCAGCCTCATGTAGACGCCATACCAGTCGGACATATCGGCCCTGATGTAGGGCTCCTGTCCCGTGGCCTTTATGATGTCCGCCGTAACCTCCCTTGCGGCATTGAGTAGAATCCTCTCAGCCTCATTCCAATCGGAGTCGTAGCTCATCCTCAAAACGAATTCATCGAGCATGTAAGCGGGCCCCGTGGAGGGTCTATGGGCTTCAAATTTGATGAGTTTCTCCTGATGCTTAGGCGTGTAGTTGATGAGGAGGGCACTGAAGAGCATGGCATTTGGGATTAGGATTGTCCTGTTCGCAGGTTCCTCGCTGCCAACGCTTCCACCTACCTGATTGAGGGTTGTGTAAAGGGGAGATATTCCTACGACATCGCCTACCAAGCCATAGGAGGGGAGTTGTATTCGATCCCCTACTCGGAAGGGTCTTATGATGGATATGAGGAGCCATGCGGCAAAGCCGCTAACGGGCGCCTGTAAAGACCAGCCTAGGATCAACCCTCCGAAGGCTGCAAACATCGATCCAACGGCTCCTAAGGAAAACCAATTGGAAATTATGAGGGCCAGCCCTACGAGTATGAAGGAAAACTTCACAAGACCATGGAGCATAGTGGCCTCGCCTTCTCCAATCTTCACCTTCGCCGTTGCGAACATTATGATGATGGAGCTAACCTCATAAAGTAGCGAGAGGCCTACTATGAGGAGTATGAGACGGACGAAGCGATCCGCGTAAGCAAAGGGCAAATAGGTTTCAATTATGTTCGAGATCTCCAAGCCATAGAACCAAATGGATAAAGCTGTTGTTGCAAAGATGAGGATCCATAACCTTTTCTTCAACCTGTGCAAGGTTGACACCATTAAATGCTAATATCCTAAGTAATGCTTTACCCTACGCTTCCGCCTCTGCTTTCTTAGCAGAAGGGAAACGCTGTCCTTAAAAGCCTTATTACGACCCAGGCATATCCTTCGAAATACGGTTCGATATAGGGCGATATCCCCTAGCATCGATTTGGACTAAAAATCCAAAGCTTGGAATCGTTCCTGGAACTCAAGACTCAAAGCCTACTTAAATCCTTGGGGATTGCATCCCTTCCTTCGAGGCCGAAAGTATTTAAGGGGGATAGCTCCTTGATCCAAGGAAAAACATAGGGCTTAGTTAAAAGAGGAAAGAGGAAAAAGAAGGGGGTAGGGGTTACGCCCATAGATCCCAAGAACATCATGGAAGCAGTCGAGGCCCTTAAGAAGCTAGGAGAATCTAGGAACGCACGCTTCAACGAGTCTGTGGAACTCATCGTAAACCTGAAGGACATAGACACGAAGAGACCTGAGAGGAGGATAACCGATGTGGCCGAGCTTCCCCATGAAATTGGGAAGAAGGTTCGAATATGCTTCTTCGCCTCTGGGGACATGGCCCTAAGGGCCCAAAGGGCGGGTGCAGACCTTGTCATCGATCGTCAGGAAATCGAGCGAATCGCTGGAGATAAGAGGGAAGCCAAGAAGCTGGCTAATGCCTATGACTTCTTCTTCGCTGAGGCACCCCTCATGCCCCTCATTGGTAGAACCCTCGGTCGATTCCTCGGAACTAGGGGAAAGATGCCTGTTCCTGTCCCGCCAGGGGCCTCCGTCGAGGATGTGATAGCCAGGGGCCGCCGAAGCGTGCGATTGAGGATGAGGGATCAGCCGGTCCTCAAGTGCAGGGTTGGAACGATGGATATGGATGCCAAGAAGATCTCTGAGAACGTTCAAGCCGTGCTGAATAGAATAGAAGGGCGTTTGGAGAAGGGCTTGAGAAACATTAAAAGCGTGATCCTAAAGACGACGATGTCGCCGAAGGTTCAGGTGAGCCTAGGAAGGTCTTAGCCATGGGGGCCAAGGGCTATAAAGAAGAGGTTGTTGGAAGGCTTCAGAAGCTCGTAGCCCAATATCCAACTATAGCCATAGGAAGCCTTGAAAAGGTCAAGGCTGCCCAGCTCCAAGAGTTGAGGAAGCGTTTTAGAGGAAAGGTAGAGATCCATGTAGCCAAGAATACCCTAATGCGTAAGGTTTTAGAGACCCTCGGTGAAGGTCGGGAGAAGCTCATTCCATACCTTAGTGGGCAGAACATCTTCATCTTCACTAAGGACTCCCCCTTCGACCTTGAGCTTTTGCTCGAAGAGAGCAAAGTCATGGTCCAAGCGAAGGCTGGAGATGTAGCCCCGAAGGATATAGTCATCCCTGCTGGGAACACAGGCCTTCCAGCGGGTCCTGTGATAAGTGAGCTGAACGCCGTGGGACTGAGGACGAAGATCGAAGCTGGAAGCGTCTGGATTACCAGCGATGCCGTGGTTGCCAAAAAGGGAGAGAAGATCTCCCCAAATCTGGCTAGTGTCCTAGCAAAGCTTGGAATAAAACCTATTGAAACAAGGCTTATGCTGAAGGTTGCCTACTCGGACAACCTGATCTTAACGGCTGAACAGCTATCCCTAGACATACCAGCCATAGAGAAAAGCCTCAAAGAAGTCTACAGTCAAGCCCTAAACTTTGGGCTAGCGATCGAATATCCAACGCTAGAAACACTTCCAGCCCTTCTCATAAAGGCTTATAGCCAAGCTAGGCTCCTAGGTATCGAGGCCTCCTATGAATCGCCGGACCTCATTACCGATATCCTCATCAAAGCCGAGGCCTTAGCCACTATAATAGCTTCGAAGGTCTATGGAAGCCCCTCCTAGGCGCTTTTTCTTCTCTTCCTCTTTCCCTTCCTCTTCCCCTACCTCCTTCTCGCTCCAGCTCCCGCTCCTTCTCCCTCTATCCCTGTCTATCACCCTATCGTGGCCATTAGACCTAAAAGGACTGAAGGCCAAAAGGTCGAGTATGAAGCGAAAGTTAAAATAGGAAAACCTAAAGGAGGTATGTAGCTAGATCATCTAACTAGACGATGGTATGGGAGGATGTAGGATTGGAGTACATCTACGCAGCCCTTCTCCTTCACCGCTCAGGACAGGAAATCACAGAGGAAGGAATAAAAAGGATTCTTCAGGCTGCAAACCTTGTCCCAGATGAGGCCAGGGTCAAATCCCTCATTGCAGCCCTTTCGAGGATCAACATCGATGAAACCCTCAAGGGAGTTGGAGCCATGCCCTTCATAGGGGCTCCGATGGCAGCAGGTCAAGGTGCCCCAGCCTCTGTCACCCCT
Source organism: Candidatus Bathyarchaeota archaeon (assembly GCA_018396395.1). Lineage (GTDB taxonomy): Archaea > Thermoproteota > CALKCG01 > B24 > JAGTQN01 > JAGTQN01. The sequence continues at coordinate 19,390 of JAGTQN010000003.1, forward strand.
GAGTCTGAGAAGAAGGGTAAGGTAGAGGAAAAGGAGAAGGAGGCCGAGGAAAAGGAGAAGAAGGAAGAGGAGGCCCTCGAGGGTCTAGGCGCCCTCTTTGGTTGAGGGCTTTTCTTTTCTTTTCGCCCTCAGAGGTATGCGGGTTATTCTGCCGCATGTAAGGCAGGTAATGACTACATGGGGCTCTCCCTTGGACCTAAGCCTTATGCGACAGTTTTGGCCAGGAAGCATTAATCCCTTGCATCCTCGGCACAGAAGCCTTCGGCATGTTTTGGGAAGACGGACTTTGTAACGCATACCTATTCTTCTTGCAATCTCAACGTAACGCTGGGCCAAGGATCGATTCTTAGGAAAAACCTTTACAGCGAGTTCGAAAAGGGCCTCAATGCGTTCCCTTGCGATACGTTTCACCATGGAGGTTTTTGGCAACTTCAACACTCGCCTTTGATTTTGCTAAATATCCATTGACAGATCGATGCATTAAACTTGTTCGATTCAGATTCAGAGGGCATCGTCGATGAGATTTCTGAAAAAATCCTGTCGCGCATAAATCAAAAAAGAAGGTCAAAAGTTAAAGAAGGAAAATGGAAAAAAGTAAAGAATGAGGGCTTGTCAAGCCAAGGGCTAGCCCATCGATCCTGTTTGCTCATCCATCATCCTCTTAGCCACTATAAGGGTTCGCCTGGCAAGGTTGCTTATGCGACTTCCCTCAAAGCCCGCCATTTCGCTATGGACGACATCCCTTAAGGGCATCGTCCATTTGCTAGGAAGTCCCTTGGCTCCCAACATAATGCCAAGGATGCTCCCAGCCGTAGCTCCGTTGCAGTCCGTGTCGAGGCCTCCCATGACACTTATTGTTATGGTCTTCTCGAAGTCTCCCTTTCCGTAGAGTAGGCCCATTAGGACTAGGGCAGCATTATTAATCACATGAACTGGGTGGTAATGCCCATACTTTTGCATGATAAGAGTCCATGTATCGCGCCAATCCCTATACCTTCGACTCCACTCCACCACATCCTTAACAGCCTCAGCCAACCGGCACCGGGCAGGTATCATGGAAAGCCCTATGGATACGATCTCCTCCACATCCTTAGTCGTGAAGGCGGCCGAGATCATAGAGCTTACGAACATTTCCCCATAGACGCCATTCTTGACATGGGAAAGGATTGCATCCTTGTATGCAAGCTCGGCAGCCAGCTCCGGAAAGCCGGGGGTTACATAGCCCCATATATCAGCCCTGATCTGGGCTCCAATCCATTCCCTGTAAGGATTCCTGTAAAGGGCTGTTTTAGGAGGCTTTAGCCCATTTATAAGGTTCCTGTAAGCCACCCTTTCGGCGGTGTAAACCTTCTTGTAGGGAAGGTTAGAAAGCCATGCCTCCCCTACATCCTCCGTCCTGAAGGAGGCACCATAAGTTTCGAGGATGTGCAAGCCTATCATCGTATAATCGATGTCATCATCCCTAGGCATGGAGTCGATATTGCCAAGAAGGCATGGGCTATCGGCCATTCTGGGAGGATAGCCAACAGGCACGGGCTTTATGGCTGGAAAGTAGTTCGAAAGGGGATAGGCGTCCGCAAGCCTTAGGTACCTTTCGATCTTCTCTCGACTCCAGCCCTCCACAGGCTTTCCAAGGAGGCATCCGGCGCATCGTCCTAGCCAACCCCCGTAAAGCCTATCGTAAAGTTCCTCTTCGCTTAACCTTGGAGGAGCTTGAATGACCTTCAAGCCTATGGGTCTCATAGCCTTTATAGCCTCAAGCTCTAGGGGCTCTGTGTAAGGAAAGTCGGGGCTGGGCTGGAGGGAAGCAAGGTCTTCAAGAAGATCTTCCAAGGCTTCAGGCGTTCTATTTTTAAGCATTGAAAACTTTTCTTCGATGTCTCCTACATCACACCCTTCCTGCCTTCTTTGGTCAATCTCCGCCCTGAGGAGGGGCTCCAAATCCTCAGTCCCCATTTCTACATCACCTAAATTTCTCTAGGACTAATTCCTTGGAAAATAATCCTTATCTATTACTGTATTAGCGTAGCGGGGATCGATACTCTGAGGCTAAAAGAAAAATTGATCGATTTTATTTTTAGGCAGAAGTCTAAAATTGATGGAAGAAGGAAAAACAAAGGAAGGGAAGGAAGCTGTCGTGCTTACGTTGATCATTGCTGAGGCTTCCCTCGAAACCATTCCAAAGGAGCTCCTGAGGAACCGCGATGTTCTAAGGCATGCAAGGCTTCGGGGCATAAGTCCTAGGTTCATGCTCCTTGATAGATCTTATCATCATCATGCGATGCTCAAGCTTCAGGATGGCGAGCGTAGGGGTAGGCCCGATATCGTCCACTTCGCATTGCTGGAAACCCTAGGGACTCCCTTAAATCTCGAAGGTCTTCTGAAAATTCGGGTCCATACCCTCCAAAACTTCGTCATAGAGGTGAGCCCTGAGGTAAGGCTTCCTAAGAACTATCTGAGGTTTAAGGGTTTGATAGAACAGCTCTTCCGATATGGGAAGGTGCCTCCAGAACCCGGAGGAAAGCCCCTTATGATTCTAAAGAGACAGAGCCTGAGGGAGCTTATGGAAGAAATGAAGCCAAGCCTCACTGTTGGGCTGACGACTGAGGGAGCCCCTATAACATTGACGGAGCTTGCATGTAGGCTAAAGGAGGAGAAAGAACCGGCTGTCTTGGTTGGGGGCTTCCCAAGGGGCCATTTTTCCGATGGGACCAAAGGAATGCTTCAGGCCCTTTACCGGATCGATCCGGCCTCTTTGGAAACTTCGGTTGTAGTTTCTCGCTTAATCTATGCCTTTGAGAAGGCTATAGGCATTGAGGACAAACGTTTTAAGGCAATGCTTTCATAAGACTAAGAGCCTATTCCTTAGAAAGAATTCTTTCGAACAAAACCAAGTAAGAGCAAAGCCTTAAAAAATAAAGGTTAAAGGCAAAAGAAAGGTGACCCTTTAGACCATCTCCTTAAGATAAAGGGATTGATGCCCTTCCCTTCCCTTCGCTTTGCTTTGCTTTCCTTCGCTTCTCTCCACCTTACCTTGCTTTGTCTTTCATCACAGAACTTTATGGATAAAAAGCTAAAGGGAACAAAAGAAGAAAGAAGGGGAAGCTCCTCCATTATCTTCTTTCTTTACTTTCATTTCATCTTCTTTACTTATGATTCAAACCCCGTGCCCCGCATGCTATGCCCTACTCCCAGCCCTGTACCATTCAACTTTGGCGCCTTTCCAAGGCATACATGGAACCTAGGAGGAAGACGGCTCCATAAAAATATGGTTATGGGAAGGCCGCCGAAGGGATTAAGGACTTCATACCTACCGAAGATGGCATATCGCAATCCATCGACGAGATAGTAAGGGGGAGGAGATAGCCACAAGTTGGGCTGGAAGAGGCATGGAAGTTATGGATAAGAAGACTCCGCTTAAGAAGATCATGGGAAATCGGAATAGGTTGGCAAGGGTCTGGGCTTCAAAGACCTCCTTTATAACTACCGAAACGAAGCAACCAAGGGTTGAAAAGGTTGGGGCGACGACAAGGATGGTAAGGATTAGAAGCCAAGGATTTATCATCGGGGGCTCCGAGAAAGACGATGCCCAGGAAGACCATCACCAGGGATATGGTCAAACCGAAGAAGGAGCCTCCAAGGATCTTACCTAGAATGAGGACAAGGAGGGATATAGGCGCCAAGAGAAGCCTTTCCAAGGGGCCTATCCTCCTCTCAAAGGTGATCATGACGGCCGCCATGGAAGTTGTTCCGAATAAGGTTGCCATTCCAATGAGGCCTGGAACAAGATCCGCCATACCATCACTAGGCTTCAGGAGGCATGAAAGTATCGTATGGCCCTGGTCTTCCTAGCATCACTGGGACCTAGAAGTCCAAAGACCTCACCAAGCTCTACTCTAAAGCTGATGCGATCGATGTCAAAGTTCGATCTGTAAAGCTTGGTTATTCCCGAAACTTCGATGGCGCTTTCCATCGCCTTTGGCAACCCTCCTTCAGGTTTTCTTGATTTCGCCCTCCTCTCCCCTAATTCCTTGCCTTATCTCTTCAAAGCATCTTTCGTAACGAGATGGTAAAAAATCCTTAGACTCGTATGGCTAATATTTTAGGGGCATGCCTCGAGTCCCGCAATGGCAGTTTAGAACCCTGAAGGGCAAGGGTTTGACAATGATTAGGGAGGAAAGGAGCCCCTCGTATCCTCCTATCTTATTCTTCTAAAAGCGTTTTAATGATATCGGCATCCCGCCTGAGCCTTTCCAAGGAATCTCTTAAGTATTCGAGCCCATCCTCAGTTATTCTGTAGATCCTCCTCGCAGGCCCACTTTCCTGCATTTCCCAACTGGAAACTATAAAGCCAATTGCCTCCATTCTTCTAAGAAGCGTATAGATCAGAGGTCTGGGGGCCTCTATTTTGAACTTTTCCTTGAGGCCCTGATGGATATCGCCCCCATGGGTCGGTTTGACCTTTATGAGGTGCAGGATAGTCAGGTGGAGTAAGCCCCTCAATGGTGGAGGATGAGGCCCTTGCATGGGTCCCAAGGAAGGCATTCTATGTCTATGCCAATGATTTCCACAAACCATCTTAGTCACCTCATATTCCTAAGAATATTAGTTACTAAGATAAATATATTTCTATCGCTCTGTAGGAGCCGTGTGAAGGTTTTTGTCTTCAAGCCGTAGCCGAAACCACATAACCAGAAGCCCTGGAAGCCTCAGCCATCTTCTCCATCGGAACGCGATCCACAAGCCCCTACCTCAACCTAGGCAACTTCTTGAGGCCCTCCTCCACATAATCCTCCCCAGTCACCAGGAGATGATGAATTATGCAGAGAATCTTCCTAGCTAAAACGACAAAGGCTTTCTTCTAGCCCCGCCCAGCAGCAACCATGGGTAGAAGAGATTGAGCCTAAAGTCTTGGCGCGGGGAGCCGCATGGGCAAACTGGGCCACCATTCGTCTGAGACTTTTAGAGCCTCTTGAATCTTCGCCATCAAGTTCTTGTAAGCGTTTGGCATATCGATGGACAAAAGCCAGTCTAAGAGGCTAAATCCATCCTAAGCCTGGTCAGCGTAGGGAGCCTTGGCGGCGCGGAGGAGAACCAAATACACACCAGTTGACTCCATTACCAAAGCTTGCACCTGCTCTCCCTAAGCCAGGCCTGAAGTCCTCTATGCCCTTTTGATCCTTCTCAAAATTCCTGGTCCCACAGCCCTTTCTAGCGAGCATGGTGGCACAAAGCCGTCTTTTGCACGTCTAGATGCTGTAACCTTAAGCCTTCCACACCGCCTCCTCTACGAGGCTTAGCATGGAAAGGGGCTAGGATGCGAAGGATCCGCATGGAGCCTTTCCTAAAGCCATATGATACCTTACGTTATAGTAGCCCTTCCAGGCTTCAAGCCATGCGAATAAATGGCTGAAGGGATTTTCGCATCTGCATGGGAAGTAAAGGAAAGGTCGAAGATAAGAGAAGTCCTTAAGCCTACGCTTTACTTCCTTGCTTAGCCTTTCAGGAGGCTTTAGGAGGCTTCTGTCATGGATGAGCCTAAGCCCTAGCTCCGAGTAAGGCTTTACTTTATGCCATACCATGGAGCCCCATCGGCTACGATACGATAATCCTTACGCCATAATTTTCCTTTCCTTAACTTAAGCTTCCTTAGGAATAGGGCTGCTTCTCGTCCAGCTCAGTTCTAAGGCAAGGAGCCTCCGGGATCTGGGCTCTAAGGCCATCCATTCCATATCCAGGCTTCCATCGAATGCTCCCCAGGTTTATGGTCCTCTCGTTACGACGGCCATCCTAGCCTTACCCTTATAGAAGGCTTCTGAAAGGCTTCCGAATCTATCGAATGGACCCAACGCCATATGGATTCATGGCTTCTAGGAAGCCATAGGCTTATGGCCCTTGAATCCTTCCTTAAGGATAGACATGAAAGGTATAAGTATAGGATAGGGCATAGGCTACTTCACGATCTGCCTAGGAGCTATTCCTCTCGAAGGTTTTTATAAGGCATTGAGGGAGATAGGGCTCCTCTAAGGCTTAAGGTTACAGCACCCACATCTAAACTACAAGCTTTATGAAGCATCCACCACCTCGGTACATGTGGTGACTTTTGGGAGGGCCTCCGCGTCATCGAACTGGTCACGTTGCCATTCAGGCTCGAAGCCAATCTCCTAATGGGATTGGAGGCCCAGACCTTGCTCCGAAACGAGGTCGAACCCCAGACAAATGACAGTCAACTACCAATGCCGCCACAAGGAATTGGAAGCGTGGGACAAAAAACCTTCACATTCCGTCTCTAATGGCGAAGCCTCAGTCCGTTCAGAAAGTTAGATAGACTAAAATAGATTTTGTTCCATCTATCATCCTAGTCAATTCATCTTAGTAAGCCAAGAGAAGAATTTTAGTCTATTTTTGTCTAATATCTTTGGAATTACTGTCAATCTGTTTTATGGCATCGCTCATATAACCATATGAAGTTCCTTCTGGTCGTTACGTCTACTTTAGTCGGTCTACTTAGGCGACTTTTTCTTAAACCTTTCTTAAAGGCTGATCCTTTAAGCTTATATTGTATCGAGGCATACGAATCACGAAGGTGTCATATATCTGGGCTTTCAGAAAGCCATCCGCGACAAAATCGCAAAAAGCCCAGAAGGCATCAAAATGAGGGGAAACTCCTCGAAAACCCATGGATTCAAGGAAGGAATGGCTGAAATAATCCCAGCTAGGGAAAAGGTTCTATCTCCAGAACTTATGCCCAAGTTCAAGGAGCCCTTCGGCCTTTTGATCCCTGGTCCTCCTGAGGCTACCATCCCCACCCTCAGGAAGCTTCTATCCAAGGAAAAGGCTTCCAAGATCATTGCCGTTGGCGATGTTGTGTCCAAGTCCCTAAGGGATTCAGGGATCAAAGGAAATCTATACGTTACTGATGATAAGGTTATGAGGGAAAGAATAAGGCCCTTAGACTTTAAAGGCTTAGGATCCATGGAAGTCCTGAGGATTTTTAATCCCCCAGGTCGGTTGATGGCCGAAGCCTTTCAAGCAATCGATAATGCCCTTCGAAGTCCCAATCCCGTTAGGATAGTGGTCGAAGGCGAGGAGGATCTGTTAGTCCTTCCAGCCGTCATCCTAGCCCCTACTGATAGCCTCGTTCTCTATGGACAACCAGGAAAGGGCTTAGTAGTCGTTAGAGTGACCTGTGAGAAGAAAAGGGAAGCCCTTGAGCTCTATCGGGCTATGCCTGAGTCCCATGGGACTTAAGCTTTCATAATCTTGGGCTCATCCGTCCTCTTATAGCGGCTGGGTTAAGAAAAGAAAAAGAAGAAGGGTACGATGCAAGCCCGGTACAAGAGCTATCATCGAAATCGAAATCGAAATGCCTTGAGATTCTCCGTCTATTCCAACCTTCCGTTATCCATGGTAAGAATAACCTTCATCGAAGGTTTGGAGGAAGTTTTTGTTTAGAAAATAAGGAAAGGGAAAAGAATGAAGGATGGATTGGAGGAGGAAGGTAGGGATGGAAGATATGGAAAGGACGGGAATCCCGAAGCCTCAACGCCTAGCCTTTTAGGGGCGTCTAACCAATGGATCCTTCAAACTACCAAATTCCCCTAAGGCAAAGGTTCTCAGGGCAAATTCTTCGGCTTCAAGCCTAGCCCTAGGAGTGCCTACATCCCTCCAAAAAACTTCCCTTGGAATCCTAAAGCCATACACCCCAAGCCCATCCTCTACCATTAGCCTTATGGTTTCCGTTATCCAGTATTCTCCCTTGGGCGAAGGACCAGTCTTTTCAATGTATTCAAAGACCTTGGATGTAAAGATGAGGGGGCCTGAGTTGGCTAAGTACTCTCCATCGATTCTTAGGCCCTCAGCTACCTCAAGGGTTGGACCCTCTATCACATCCATGATCTTGTCCCCAGGGCCCATCCTCACTATGCCGAAGCCGAGGGGGCTTTTCACCCTGTAGACGCCCATAGTCACTTGGGAGCCCAGCCTTCCATGAAATTGGAGCATCTCCCTCAGGAAATCCCCTGGATAGAAGAAAGAATCTCCATAGAAGACTACGAAGGATCCATGGATCCATGGCTTTGCTGTTTCAACAGCCTTGGCCGTTCCCATACCAGCCTTCAGATCTTGGAAGAGATAGGCCACATGGATGCCCAGACGCCTTCCGTCCTTTAGATATTCTACGATCTGCTCCTTTCCTTCTCCAAGGACTACATATACCCTCTTGATTCCAGCCTCGCACATATAGCGAATACTATATTCAATGACTGGTCGCTCCCCTATAGGAAGGAGTTCCTTCGCGACTGCATCGGAGTAGGGTGCCATCCTAGTCCCCCTTCCGGCGGCTAAGATCAAACCCGTATCGATCAAATCAGTGCCCTCCTTTGGATAGCCGTCCCTCATAAAGGCTAATCTAACATAAAGAAAGCTTTAAAGGGCTTCCTTAGGCTTAATCTTCGGAGCATAAAATCTCAGGATCCGCAAATCTTGGAAGCCTTTTTTAAGGAAAGGAACCTTTGCCTAGGATCCCTCAGCCTTCCCAAGCATTCGCTGTAGGGCTTCAAGACCAGATATTCCCTCCATGACGCCTAGGGCTCTAGCCTTCGTTGTAAAAGAGTCAACCTTGGCGCACAACATGTCTTCAAACTCCCTGAGGGGACGCTCCTCCGTACCCCTGACCCTTGCCATGAGAAAGCCAAAGTGATCTAAGACCTCAGCATCGAAGGCTCCACAGGTTAAAATTGCGTCCTTGGCTACGGCAAACATGAAGGAGCCAAAGGGTCCTTGCACCTTGACCCAAATTCCTTCTACATCACCAATCTTTACTGGCTGAAGCTTCAACTCCAACATGGCCCTTCGCCATGGATATAACCTGGGCTAAGGCAAAATAAGTGTATTTTTGACGAGAGTAGGAATAGCTTCTGGGCTTTTCTTTGAGGAAGCGGTGACGATTTTTTATTTTCTTTTATTTTATTTTATTTTATTTTCCCCTTCCCTTCACCTTTTACTTTCTCTCTTTTAGCCCTCTTCCATATTTTTTATTCTTCTAACGGCCATCCTTTCTATGAATCCTTCCTCAAAGAGACCAGGAAATCTGTCCCTCAGAATTCTTTTATACATTGCAACCTCCTCATCCGTGAGGTACTGAAACATATAATCGCCCGTATAGGGGGAGGGGTTCCCGACTCGGCTTAAGAATTCGATGTGCATGAAGGGCTCCCCCTTCTTGATTGTAATAGGTTGGCGCTCATTATTGAGATTTACTACCTCTAGAGCAAGCCTTCCCACAAAACCACTGTGAACCTTCGCAGCGTTCAGGAATGAGAGACCCATACGACCAAAGCGGCTCTTTGCCGTCAAGTGGGCTACATAGTCGGGGGGAGTGAAGACGATCTCATGGCTTATGATGTTCCGATGCTCAAGATAGTGGAGCGTAGTCTCCCTTTGGACTGTGAGGACATATCCATCCCCGTCCAGAAGCCCTTGATCGTAGGGATGTATGCACGCATAATCTTCTATGAGCTTTATAAGCCTATCCTTACCGATCACACACATTTCCTTTTCGACCCTTCCCTTTCCGATTTTCGTCTTAGGCTTCCGCTTTCATAATTCCTTCCTATAGGATCTTCTTAAGGATTCTCCGCTTCAAAGCTTCCAAGATTTTGCTCTCGCAAATTTATTTATCCAAGGACCCTACATAGCTCATAGGCTTGAAGCCTTGCCTTTCGGTGCAGGATCCATGGGTATCGAGATGACTAAGGAAGAATTCAGGAAGAAGTTTCCCCATTTGGCTGCGGAGATGGAAGCCAAGGTCATGGCTAAAGCCATTGGGGGAGTCAGATGGGAGGGGGCAGAGGCTTATGATGAGCTGAGGAATCCTGATGCCATCGCCTTCTTAAGAAGATGCGATACTGATGCCCAAGCTTTGGAAATCATCGCTTATCTCGAGGCTAAAGGAGAGGTTTCTAAGGATTATGCAGAAAGGCTGAGGAGACAGCTGAAAGAAAAGGGGCTATCAAGCTTCGGGGATAAGAAGGAGCCAGGCTATTATTTCCATAAGTATTACAATAAGGCTAAATAGCCTCGGCTATTGAGGGGGAAGAGGAAGCCTAAATTTGGCATCTTGCCTTCGTCCATCCATAACATCGCATAAATCCCCAAATAGCTTTCCTATGAGCCCTTTCCTAGCCTTAAAGGTCTTGAAAACAGTAAAAGGGTTAAAATAAAAATAAAAAATGATGTGATGTTGTGTACGGTCCTATAGGGGCTAAAGGCCAAAGGGATCTTGTCTTGGCCTTTGCAGAGCAAGAGATCCTTTGTCTTGGAATCGAGGGGACAGCCCATACCCTAGGGATAGGTATCGTAAGCTCCAGAGGAAGGATCCTTGCAGACATGAAGGATTCCCTCATCCCACCTCCTGGGAAGGGCATCCATCCTAGGGAGGCTTCCCAGCATCATAGCCTCGTAGCCGGAAGGGTCCTGAGGAGGACCTTGGATGAGGCAGGAATAAAGCCCAAGGATTTGAGCTTAATCGCCTTTAGCCAGGGACCCGGTCTAGGACCCTGCCTCAGGACAGTTGCGACGGCCGCAAGGGCTTTGGCTACCTTCCTTAAGGTTCCCCTCATCGGCGTCAACCATATCGTAGCCCATATTGAGATGGGGAAGCTTGGCACGGGAGCCAAGGATCCCCTCATCCTCATGCTCAGCGGAGGAACAACCCAGATCCTTGCCTTGGCCGAGGGGCGCTACAGGGTCTTTGGAGAAACCCTCGATATAACGATAGCCAATTGCTTCGATGTCTTCGCTAGGGAGGTAGGACTCTACGATCCAAAGACTCCATGGCCCGGGCCCGTCTTTGATGAAGTTGCCTCGAAGGGAAAGAACTACATCCCTCTTCCATACACGGTAAAGGGAATGGATCTCCAGTTCTCGGGGCTTCTGACGGCTACGTTGAGGAAGTATAGGGAAGGCAGGCATCGACTCGAGGATCTCTGCTACAGCCTTCAGGAAACTGCCTTGGCTATGGTAACGGAGGTCGCTGAGAGGGCCCTAGCCCATACGGGAAAGCAGGAAATCCTTCTAACGGGGGGCTTCGCAAGGAATAAGCGTCTTCAATCCATGTTGGCATCTATGGCGTCGGAGCATGGGGCTAGGCTCCATGTTGTTCAAGGAGACTTTGCCACTGATAATGGAGCTATGATCGCCTGGACCGGCCTGCTAGCCTATGGTTCTGGAATCCGTACAGAAATCGAGGAAAGCCTTGTAAAGCCTCGATGGCGGGTTGATCAGGTCCCCGTGACTTGGGCCGAGACCTGAGACGAGGGTTGAGGGGCCCTCGATCCTCTCCTTAGGCGCCTGTAGGCATAGTAGGTAGGGATTCCAAGAATGAGGAATGGAATCGCCCACATGCCTAGGATGATGGCCCCCTTAGCCATATACAGCCAGCCTAAGATGCCGATTTCAATGGCGTCCTCCCAATATATTGTTGGTATCTTTAATGCGGGTGGCTCCGTAAGGTAGACCTGTATAAGGGACATTTCAACGCTTTGTCTCAGGTAATTCAACTGTCCCGTAAGTCTCTCGATCTCGCCCCGAACCCTTTCCAATTCTCTCTCGACCTCTAGAACCTCCGAAACGGTTTTTGCCATGACTAGGATTTCGAGAAGCCTCCCCTCCTGCCTCTCAAGGTTCCTTAGCCTCGAATCAAGGTCCACGTACTGCTCCGTAACATCTTGGTTCTGTATCCTCCTTTCTTTGATGGAACCGTAGGCTTTCAGGGCCTCTAGGGTTTCGAGGAAGTGGGTTGCGGGAACCCTGAAGCTCACATATCCCCATCTAGTTCCACTCTGGTTTCCCAGGTTTGACTGGACAACATAGCCCTCAAAGGATGCTGCCAGAGCTTCGATCTGGCGTGTAGCCGAAACGACATCAGGAGTCTCTAATGAAACGGAAGCCGTCTTGACAACCATTCTGTCTATGGATTCATTTGATGATGTATCATACGATGATGTAACATCCCTGATCTTACCGATGATTGATGAAGGAAGGCGTGTGAAGGCTCCTCCGAGATTGATTTGGTATAGAACAAAACCCAATAGGAAGGATGCGATGGAGAACAAGGCTACGATGGCGATAAGCAGGATGATAATCTTGAGCCTTGGCTTCTTCAAGACCATGAGCCCCGTGAAACGGATATTTTTCAAGCTATTTAAGCCTATATTTTAGAACGAGGTTCGAACTAGATTCCAACTCCAGAGATGAATGCCAGCTTTTCCCATAGGGAAATCAAATCGGATAAAGGGTCTTAAGGAGGAAATACTTGGAAATCGCTGAAAGGAAGGGGCTTTAGGAAACGCTTTCCCTTCCTTTCCTTTCATTTCCATTCATTTCCTTATGTATTCAGTAAATTTGCAATTTCCGCAAGTCCAACGGGGTCTAGGTTCCTTATGGAATCCCATAATCTTAGAGCATCGGGGGCACTTCCTATTCTTAAGCTTGACGATGCGCTTTGCATAGTCCACATCATAGAGATGCCAAATGCCCCTTTCCTTCTTCATCTCTGTCTCACCCATAAGAACACCTCGCTGTTCGTTAGGAATTCATCACAAAGCATCATTCCTTAGGGGCTCCCAACCTTTTGGCTCTGGGGACTCCCCTTCCCTTTCCCCTTCTCTTTCTCTTTCTCTTTCTCTTTCCCTTTCTCTTTCCCTTTCTCCCCTTCCTCTTTCGCCTTCAGGGCTTCCCTTTCCTCTGGTGGAAGGTTCTTATAAAAAACGTGTTTCGGTAGTAAAAGCCTTGCCAGTTCCTTATTCTCATAAATATGGCAAATTCCCTCGGAAATCTGGGTGCCTGTCTTAGTTTCATAGCGAATTATGTATATCTCCTCGGGCTTTCTTCCAAACTTTGATGCTAGAGTCTCCTTAACCTCGAATCTTTTTGGCGTGCCAGCCCCTGGATGAAGAAGGTTGAAGCGCACCTCCATCCTTCCCAGGAGCCTGTTGAAGGATTCCTTGACAATCTTCAACTCCATGAAACCTCCCAAATGTTGTTGAGAACCTAGATTTAAACATCTCGAAAAAAGATGGGAGCTAAGGGAATCAAAAAAAGGTAGCTGCGACTGATAAATCATCTTCCCTGCCTTCGGCGTACTAGGTCCTAGGATTCAAAGGTCCTTGCATCCATAGGAAAGTCCTTTATAGGACTTCTACGAAGAATTTAGGAACTCGAGAAGAAATTCGTACTTTAGGTGATATGGATATGGATCTAGATCCTCAAAAGCTTACCGAGAAGGAGAAGGAGGTCTACGAAAGGCTTAAGGAAGTTAGAGATCCAGAGTTCGGTTTCAGTATAACGGAAGCTGGAATGATAGATGAGGTTAAGGTCGAAGGGAAGGTTGCTAGGATCGCCTATCACCTGACGGCCCCCTTCTGTCCACCAATCTTCGCACTGCACATAGGACGACAGATCAAAAGAATGGCTAAGGAAGTCCAAGGTATAGAAGAAGTTCATGTGACCGTAAGGAATCACTTCCAATCAGAGGAGATCAACGAGGCCCTCAGTAAAATGCCCTAAGGAATCATGGTTCTAGAAGTTCCTGGCAACTTCAGCCTTAAAGACGCAAGGATCAGGGCGAGGATAAAAGCTAGCGTCTAAGAGGAAGGCTATAGGCGAAGCTTACGAGCCTAGCATGCCAAACAGAAAGGTAATGGTTGCAATAATGGATGAAAAAGCCGCGATACATACCATACAGTTCAGGGAGACTAAATTTAACTGGAAAATGGGGAAACTTTATATATTCTTTTGAATCTCGAATTTTTGTATGAATGATTTTAAAAAGTTTGCAATAGTAATACTTAGTGTCCTTCTCTTTCTTAGCTTCTTGCTTAATACTTATCTTTACACCAAAGTTGTAGAGTACGATGGATATTTGAAAAATCTACAGACAAAAGTTAACACTTTAAGCTCGGAGAATGCCATGTTGAAGGAAAGTCTAGAAGTTCTTAAGAGAAGCCTTCCCTATCACCCGACAAATGTTTCACTTTCAGGAGAATGGATATACATTGCAGGCGTTATAATGACGAATGGAGGCTACAGAGGAGAAATCCTTAGAGTTTATGCCCGCTTCGTTGAAGGTTCAGGGAAAGTATTCATAGGAACGACGCCAAAGATAGGCATAGATCTTCAGATCGCTGCCGAAACGGCCTTTCAAGTGGCTCAAAGGTTTACTGGCGTCAATGCCAGCTTACTAGACTGTATACTGACCGTGTCGGCTAATAGAACCATCGATGTGGTCGATGGACCCTCAGCGGGAGCAGCGATAACTGCCCTCCTTTCCTCAATACTCCGAGGGAAAGGTATTCGGAGGGATGCTGTCATCACAGGAGCCATTCAAGGCGATGGAAGCATCGTTAGTGTGGGGGGAATCATCGAAAAAGCCACGGCGGCTGCAAAGATAGGGGCTAAGATCTTCCTCGTCCCCAAGGGACAGTCGAAGGTTGTTGTTTGGAAGGAAAAGGTTACACAGATGGGCTCTTTCAGAATCATAGAGTACGTTCCTGAGGTTGTGGAGGTGCAGGATTACTTGAGGAATAAGGGTTTCGAGATAAAGGTCATCGAAGTTACTAATATCCTGGAGGCACTTCATTATCTTGAGGTTTGAAGGTAAAGTAAAGTAAAGTGAAGAAAAAGATACGAATCGATGCATTCCGTCTTAATCTGCAAAAGCCTTTGGTCTTGCATTGGCTATACTCTACGGATGGCATCGAAGGTATGGTATCGATATGTATGGTATGGATTGGCTTCTTCGTTCGGATTGATCAATTGCCTGAAGGAGCTGTTCGGATTACTCTTTCACACGAAGAATGCTACGAGCAAAAGGCTTTAGGAAAGTAAGGCATTTCAAGATATGCGGTGGAGCAAGGATGCTCTTCAAGGTCCTCGCCGATGTCTTCGAAAAGATTGAGGCAACTACCAAGCGCCTCGAGATGACAGACTATCTAGTGGAGCTCATAAAGGCTACGCCCAAGGAATCTATTGGAAAAGTTGCCTATCTCACGACAGGTACCCTTTATCCTCCCTTCATGGGAATAGAACTCGGGGTTGCTGATAAATTATGCCAGAAAGCCATATCCATCGCCACAGGCTTTCGGGAGGAAATCGTCGAGGAAGACTATAAAAAGAGCGGGGACCTTGGGAAAACGGCCGAGGACTTACTGGCTAAGAAGGCGATAAGAACCCTTTTTCATAGACCCCTCACCCTCGATAGGGTCTATGGAACCCTTGAGAAGATTAGCCAGGCCTATGGTTCTGGGGCTCAGGAAGCCAAGATTTCCCATCTGGCAGGGCTCCTATCGGATGCAGATCCAAAGGAAGCCCGTTACATCGTTCGGATGGCCCTCTCGAAGCTCAGGCTGGGGGTTGCTGATATGACATTCCTCGATGCCCTCGCCATAGCCTTCGGAGGAGGAAAGGAGTATAGGGAGGCGATAGAGAGGGCATACAACCTCACATCGGATATAGGCTATGTGGCAGAAACCATCGCCAAGGGAGGAATCGATGCCATTAGGCAGGTGAAGGTAACCTTCGGTCGCCCCATAAAGCCCCAGCTAGCGGAGCGCCTC
This sequence comes from Candidatus Bathyarchaeota archaeon, assembly GCA_018396395.1. Taxonomy (GTDB): domain Archaea; phylum Thermoproteota; class CALKCG01; order B24; family JAGTQN01; genus JAGTQN01. Next base: position 35,007 of record JAGTQN010000003.1, read on the forward strand.
TCCAGCCTCGAGGAAATCCTAGAAAAGCTTGGAGGGAAGTGCAGCGCCGAGTACAAGTACGATGGGCTAAGGATCCAGGCCCATATTCAGGGAAGCTCCGTCATCCTTTTCTCAAGGCGACAGGAAAACATTACTTCCCAGTTTCCAGATCTCGTGGATGCCTTACAAAACGCCATAAGGGCTAAGGAGGCCATAGTGGATGGGGAGTGCGTCCCTGTGGATCCGAATACAGGAGACCTCCTTCCTTTCCAAGTCGTTTCTCAGAGAAGGGGGCGCAAGTACGATATCGAGAAGATGATCGGGGAGATTCCTGTCGTCCTCTTCCTCTTCGATGCCCTTTACGTAAATGGCGAGGACCTTACCCTGAAGCCCTATCTAGAGCGGAGGAAAGCCCTAGAAGCCATCCTTCAGGAAACTGAATGCATAAGGATTGCGGAGAAGATCGTAAGCGACGATTCCAAGGAGATCGAAGCCTTCTTCCATAAGGCTGTCCAAGAAGGAACGGAGGGTCTCGTCTGTAAAGCCATTGGACCGAACAGCCTCTATGAGGCTGGGAAGAGGGGATGGCTATGGATAAAATGGAAACGCTCCTACAGATCCGAGATGGTCGATACGGTCGATCTGGTTGCTGTGGGGGCCTTCGCAGGTCGAGGAAGAAGGGCTGGGAGCTATGGAGCCCTCCTCATGGCCGCCTATAATCCAAAGGATGATGTCTTCGATACGGTTTGCAAGCTTGGGAGTGGCTTTACGGATGAGGACTTAGCTAGGCTTCCTGAGCTTTTCAAGCCCTTCATCATTGACCATAAACCCCCAAGGGTGAATGCCCTCATAAAACCAGACTTTTGGCTCCAGCCAGTCAAGGTCCTCGAAGTCATAGGAGATGAGATTACGTTAAGTCCATTGCATACCTGCGGTTTCAACGCCATTCGTCAGGGTAGCGGCCTGGCGATTCGGTTTCCCAGGCTCGTGAAATTCAGGGAGGAGAGGGTTCCTGAGGATGCCACCACCGTTGAGGAAATAGTTGACATGTATAGAAGACAATTGAAGCGCGTGGAATCTGAAACTTAGGGAAGTTTTAAGAAGAATTAGGAATGTTTTCGCTACACAATTTTAGACCTAAGCCATACCTTCAGGAAGGATTTTTATACCCTTTTCATCTTTCAAGCCTAACTACGGATTTTGAGAAAAGACTTAAGGAAGGCTTTGGTATGGAGCCTTTTGCGTATATCATAGGTTATGGAAGGCTAATACTTCTATCAACCTTCATAGATTGTTGATCGATTCATCCATAACGCTTCTCCCCAACCTTGATCGGCTCATCCATAGCTGGACTCGAGGCCTAGCCTTCTTCTGAAGAGGAATCGCCTCGATGATCGGGCAGAGGCTAAGGTTCAGAAAGGGGGACCTGAAGAACTCTCTTTTTTTGGGAGTAGTCAGACCTCTCGGCCATATTGAAGGCATCACTCACGGCATCCTTTACGCCTTAGAGATACTACAAAGGGACTTGGCCAAGGAGACGCCACAACTTCCATGCACCTTTGGACTAAACTAAGAGGAAAATTAGAAACCCTGATTCCCTATGGCCTGATTCAGTCCAATTATGGAGGAAGGAAAAGAAAAGGAAACGAAATGATTAAACAGAGCTTAAGTTTCCTTAAGCATTAAGGCATTAAGGTTCCTTGCATAATGCTTTGCAACATCCTTAGGGCTTGGGGCGTATATGATGCTCCGTCCCACATTTACAATGAGAAGCCCTCCCCTTCCAGCCCTTACAATCTTCTCCGGATCGCCTGCTTGGGCTCCAATACCTGGGAAGAGAATTGCCCTATCGGTCCCCAGGATTCTCCTCACAGCCTTTATATCCTCTTCAGAAACCCAGCCTGTGGCTCCGACTATGCAACCATCAGCCCCTAAGGCCTTCACTTCTTCAGCGATCGCTAGGAAAAGGGGCTTGCCTTGGCTAACGTAAGATTCCTTCATGTACCGTCGGGCCTCGGGATTCGAAGTAAGGGTCAAGACAAGGATGCCAAGCTCCGGAGATTCTTGCCGACTCACTCGAAGAACTGCCTCAAGATTTCCAAGGAATGGATTGAAAGTAATGGAGTCGTACCCCCAGCGCCTGAAATGGAAGATTGCCGCTTGAATAGTTTCACTTATGTCGTTCAGCTTACAGTCCAGTATGGAAACGCATCCCGAGTCCTTTATAGCCTTCGTTAGGGCTTGGTGATCCTCTGTTCTGAAGCCGGATAAATAATGAAGGTTAGCCTTGAAGGCACAGGCATAGTCCTTCGTTTCTTTAATGATGTAGGTGCAAAACTTCAGCCTCGCTTCATTCTCGTCTTTGAGGGTGGCATAGGATTGAGGGATGACATCCCTAGAGCGCTGGGATGGGAGAGCTGGGTCTAGGCCAACACATAGCACTGAATTCTTCTCGGCCTGTGCCTTCTGAAGCTCAAGGAGGAACCTATGCACAGTCATGATTTTTAGCTCCATCTTAGGATAAGCTTTACCTTACCTTCGATAGCATTATTTAATAACTTTAAGTTAAAAGATCCGAAGCCGTATGCGTTCAAATTCCTTAGCATCCATCCTATTCTGAGCTTGGCATCCTCGATCCTTCAAAAACAACTTTAAATAAGGCTTCCTAACCCATTACATAAAAACAACCTGAAAGAGGAGAGGCGCCCATTGGTTAAGAGAAGGGCCCATGCCCATGGAAAGGCCCATTCTGTTAGGCCGATTTCTAGAAAGGCGCCTCCATGGTGTCGCTTTGAACCCGAGGAGGTTGAGGCCCTCGTCATTAAACTGGGAAAGGACATGGTTCCTCCAAGCCTTATAGGAATGATTCTCCGAGATCAATATGGTATACCCCTTGTCAAGCAGATTACAGGCAAGTCTGTAACCCAGATCCTTAGGGAGAATAACCTAGCCCCCTCTATACCCAGCGACCTATCAAGCCTCGTGGCCAAGGCCGTTAAACTCGCAAGGCACCTAGACCGCCACAAGGCAGATTCAAAAAACAAGCACTCCCTTCAGCTCTTAGAAGCAAAGATACACAACCTTTCCCGCTATTATAAGAGAACTGGACAATTGCCAGAAAATTGGGAGTATAAGGCCATCGTGCTTTCTGCCAAATAGATCCTAAAGAACCCAGATATCTGGCGAAAGATAATTGACTGGCGAGTCAAAACGCCTCAACGAATTCTTTCAAAGGATTTCTGAGGCTGCCGTATTCCTCTCCAGAAATGCTTTAGCCAAGAATCCTGTGAGGATCGTTTCCCACTTGGATGCCGATGGCCTTGCAGCCGCTAGCATTGTGGCAAGGGCCCTCGCGAGGCTCGGAGTCGGATTCCATGTGAGGATTCTCCAACAATTAGATGAGGAAAGTATTCCCGAAGCCTTTTCTGGAAAGCCTGGTTTCATCGTCTTTACAGATCTTGGGAGCGGTAACTTGGATTTGGTTCATAGTGCCCTCCAGGAGAACGGAGGGACGTGTCTCATTCTCGACCATCACCAGCCTCTAGAATTGGCTATCCAAGAAAGGGAGAATCTCTTGGAAGTCAATCCTTGTCACTTCGGCCTCGATGGTGGTGAGGAATTGAGCGCCTCGGGTCTCGCTTATCTTGTGGCAAAGGCTATGGATGATGTGAACATAAGCCTCGCATACCTTGGTCTCATAGGAGCCCTTGGAGACCTCCAAGATCGCTCTGAAGATAGGGGCTTCAAGGGCTTGAATCTTCGGATCCTCGATGATGCTCTACAGAAGGGACAAGTGGAGGTCAATCATGACCTCCTTCTCTTTGGAAGGGAGACAAGACCGCTCCATAAGGCCCTAGCAACCACTATGAGTCCCCTTTTTCCTGGCTTGAGTGGGGAGGAAGACCAATGCCTTGGCTTTTTTAATAGCCTTGGCATTCCTGTCAAAGATGGAGATAGATTGAGGGTTCCCGCGGACCTAGATCAAGAAGAGAAGAAACGCCTCTACAGTGGCCTCGTCGAATATTTGGTTACGAGGGGCCTTCAAGCCTCTGAAGCCAAGCGCCTCATTGGAAAGGTTTACATTATTTTGAAGGAGGGGCGATTTACACCCCTCCGGGATGCGAGGGAATTCGCCTCTCTCCTCAACGCCTGTGGAAGGGTGGGGAAGGCAGGTCTTGCTCTAGCCTTGGGCTTGGGTGATCGTAGAGAGAAGGTCCTTCAGGAGGCCGATGAAACATTAGCCCTCTACAGGCGTAAGCTAACGCAGCAATTGGAAGCCCTAGAGAAGAGTCAGGGTACGATCGTGGAGCTTCAGAACCTTTATGTTGTGAGAAGCGAGGAAATCGTCGATGAAAGGATGCTGAGCCCTATCCTTGGGCTTCTCCATTTCCTAGGGAGGTTTCCAAAGCCTAAGCCAGTTTTGGCCATGAGCTATAGTGGTGAAGGAAAGGAAAGGCTCAAGGTCTCTATAAGGGCTGCGGATGCCTTAGTAAATGCGGGTTTAAACCTAGGTATCATCATGGAAGGGTCTGCGAGGGAGGTCGGAGGAAGGGGAGGGGGCCATGCCATAGCTGCTGGGGCTACCATCCCTTCGGAAAAGCGGGATGCATTCCTAGCCACGATAGATAGAAGGATAGGTCTACAAATTGGAGGAAAACTTCTTGGATAGGGCCTTCATAAGGATCGACTATGATGCCCCTGAAAAGGCTAGGGCTATAGCTTTGGCCTTGAGCCCCGATAACGCCACATGCCCTAGAGGCCTAAGTATCAACACGAGGAATGAAGGGCCAAGCCTCGAGATAACCTTAGAGTCGATTTTAAGACTTGAAACCTTTTTAGCCACCTTAGATGACCTAATGAGGTGCCTTCAAGTGGCGGAAAGGGTATTAGAAACTCTAGGCTAGGTGAAGCTAAGCAAGGTAAAGTAAGATAAAGTAAGGCGCAGTCGGATCAGGTTAAGCCAACGGGATTGGAAAAAATGGGAGGTATGGGATCTGTCTTCCAAGGGAAGAAGGGTAAGGGATAAGTGGCGAGCCAAGGCTTGGTTCTCTGTCTATTCGCCACCATATTTCGGAGAAGTAGAACTAGGAGATATTCCTGCAAACGAAGGAAAGGCTCTCCTTGGCAGGAGTGTTCAGACTTCCCTCTACGATGTGACTAAGGATCCATCCCATATGAACATTGTGATAACCTTTCAGATAACGGATGTCCAAGGTAACAAAGCCAGAACCATATTCAAGGGCCACGAATATGCTAGGGACTATCTTAGGACCCTCATAAGGCGGGGGAGCAAAAGGGTTGATGGAATCTTTAACGTGAAGACAAAGGATGGCTATGGCCTTCGCCTCTCGGTTCTCGCATGTACTTTACGTCGAATTAACTCGGCCCAAGGTAGCGCCATAAGGAGAATCATGGGGAAAATTCTTGAGGAGAGGTCCCAGGTCCTGAATTTCGAACAGCTCGTTCAAGAGGCAGTCGTCGGAAAACTGGCTTCCGATATATACAACGAAGCGAAAAAGATTGCACCTTTGAGGCATGTAGGGATTAGCAAATCGAAGCTCCTTTTCACACCAGCCCTTGAAGCGAAGGTTGAAGAGACCCCAAAGGAGCAAGTTCCCCCGAAGGGTAATCCCCTAATTCCTTAAGAAGAAATAAATCGAAGGATAAACAGCTATAAATCGAATTGCATGAATCCTGGAGGCCCCATCCCTCCTCCGAAGAAATCAAGGGTTCTAGACCCTTCTACCTTCGGTTTCGAATTGGCTAAGATTGTAGAAGAGCCAGCCGTCTTATCGGACCTGGCGATAAGGGAGGGCTTTTTAAGGTTTCAGGCAGGAGAAGGGGCTTCCCGTTGTGTCGCCTGTAAGGGGGCTCGGATGCTCTGTGGAAAGACTCGATGCCCTATTATACTTAGGGTTTCCTCATTTTTCCAAGTAGTCCCAAAAATCAGCTCCGATACTTTGGCTGGTTCCACGCCACCGGGCGTATTCGTAGGCCGTATAGGCTATCCCCATGTTTATGTGGGCCCCCTTACGCCTCCAATCTTAGGCGATACGACCCTCCTAGACCTTCCAGAGCTTTGGATAGGTAGAAAAATAGAGGAGATCGTAGCCTTCAGGTCCATGCTAGTAAGGGGGAAGACAAGGGCTAAGGTTTCAGATGTGGGAATCGGAGGGAGACTCCTCGAAGCCATCACTGAACTTGCCTTGGCATCGAAGCCCGTCGATCTGGAACTGACCTTCGACAGGCCACCAAGGGGATCCATGCTCCTAGACGATGAAGTCCAGCCCTTTGGCCCCTCAGCCATCGTCAAGAAGATGAAGGTGGGAAATGCCCATTGGGATAGGAGCGTACAGAAAGTCTATGCGGACACGGACCTTAAGGCCTCGGAGGCTGTCTTGACGCTTTATAAGGAGGGCGTTCTCGTAACCAAGATCCAGAGAGCATTCAGCATAGGAGCCTTTGGGTTAAAGCCCCAAAGAAGGCTTGTCCCTACGAGGTGGAGTATCACAGCCGTCGATAGCATCATCAGCAATGCCCTCATGGCGAAGGTAAGGGAGCTTCCCATCATCAATGAATATAGGCTCTACGAGTACGATCATCTGGACAACCGCTTCGAGATACTGATGATCCCCTCTAGCTGGAGTTATGAGAGCATCGAAGCCTGGTATCCAAAGACGATTTGGAATCCTGGGGGAAAGGAAATCGTTTACTTTGGGGACTATGAGGATTATGGAGGCAGGAGCAGCTATGCCAGTATGGGAGGCTGCTACTACGCAGCAAGGCTTGCCGTAACGGAGCACCTCGTAGGAGAAGGGAGGCAGGCAAGCGTCTTAATCCTGAGGGAGATCCATCCTGGCTATATTCTCCCAGTAGGGGTTTGGAATGTGAGGGAGAGTGTTCGAAGTGCCCTTAGGAATCAACCCTTAAAGTTCAACAGCCTCGAAGAAGCCTTAGGGCGTATAGCCGAGAGACTTGAAATTAGGCTTGAAACCTGGAAAAGGGTGAGTCGTATGCTAAGGCTATTCCTCCATCAAAGAAGGATGGGGGATTTCTTGGAAAAAATCTAGGCAGAAGATTCCAGAGAGCTTCTTTTTGGAGCCAGATTCTTTTGTAGCGGGTAATGGATATTATTTAGTTAGGTTATCCTTAGCGCTGAAAGGACGATTTAATCATTTAAGCCTGGGACCATCGATCTGTACATGATCGGTTATAGTAGTTCGGTCGAATTTCAAACTGAATGGCGGAAAGTCTAAATTAGTAGAAGGGAAGAATCCATGGTATGCGGAAGTGTCCAAGCTGTGGCAGCGATGTAAATCCTGAGGATCGATTTTGCTGGATGTGCGGTACAAAAATATTGGAAGAGCCATCTGGAGCCCTCCTGGCCCAGGAAGATGTCAAACAAGTCCTTTTCCGAAGGCTTGATGCCCTTGCAAAAAAGGATGAGAAAGCCCTTCTGGATTCCTTCGACCGTAAGTTGTATACAAGGTTCGATGACTGGCCTCCTCCAAATCGCCAGGAATCGGAGGAAGCTTTGAAGAATGAGGTGGGAGGCATGAGGGCGCTCGGTAACTATGCCTATGAAGTCAAGGATCTAAAGGTTCAGGTCCTTGGCGATGTTGCCTTGGCCACATTCCATCTTCACTATCGGGGAAGGATGAGGGAGAGATCTTTCGATATACAGAGCCGAGTTACCACAATACTTAGGAGGGAGGGTTCAACGTGGAAGATCATCCATGAGCACTATTCCCGTTTTTCCTAAATAGTCAAGACATGTAGATACTGTATTGAGGCTACTAATAACAAAGCAGGTGAGACCTACGGACCAGAGGGCTGTGGATCCCTTTGAGCCTGAGGCCTTTCTTAGAAGCATGAGGAATGTAAGACCAGGTCTAAGAACAAGGAGTAAAATCGTTAAGATTCTAAGGATCGGAAACTACACGGCTATGCAGATCGCCTCCTTAGGTGGAATGAGTTACCGTTCTGCCCTAAACCATCTCAAAGCTTTAGAGAAGGAGAAGATCGCTATGAAAACTGGATCGAGACCTTCCAAGTGGTCCCTTACCGGAGCTGGGCAGCAGAGTGTTACAAAATTCTTGGGTAAGGATTGAATATGAAACCCTTTCTGAATAGTTGAAAAATGAAAAGCGCCGTTTGCCAGGCGACGGGGAGAGACTGCACCTCCCATTTCCAAGCTCCCTTACGGGAACCCGGATT